>NZ_JYNH01000142.1 GCF_000960765.1 Desulfosporosinus sp. I2
AACCCAGGTGAATGTAGAGCTCGTCAGCGTGGTCAAGAGCGTGGATAAGGTCACGGCCATCACAGGAGATATCCTAACTTATACTACCGTGATCACCAATAACGGCAACGTACCCCTGTCCAATGTGATCTTCACAGATACCCTTCCGGTAGGCACAAGCTTTGTTCCCGGCAGCGTAACCCTTAACGGAGTCCCACAGCCTTTGCTTAGCCCTAATCCTCCTGGATTCTCCATAGGCAATATTCCCAGCGGAGTATCGGTCACTGTAACCTTCCGGGTAACTGTAACCGTTGTCCCTATACCACCGGTATTTCCCGTGTTAACGAATACTTCAATCATAGACTACCAATATCAGATTGATCCGAATTTACCTCCGTTAAATGGCACAACAACCGGCAATCCAGTCGTAACCGAGGTTATCCTAGGAGAGCTAGCCGCAGTAAAAAGCGTGGATAAGGCTTTTGCAACGGTGGGGGATACCCTGACCTACAACGTGGTTATAACCAATACAGGAGATGTTACGGCCACTAATGTATTCTTTACAGATGCGCCACCTGCAGGTACCAGCTTTGTTCCCGGAAGTGTAATCATAGGCGGTGTTCCACAGCCTGGTTTGAATCCATCCACCGGCTTTAATCTAGGCAGCGTTTCTCCAGGTAGTTCTGTAATAGTCATCTTCGAGGTTCGGATTGTTTTAGCGCTATCACTTTCTATCATAATTAATCAGGCTCAGGTTACGTTTAATTTCCAGGTAGATCCCGGCCGTCCTCCGGTTGTAGGTAGTGCAATAAGTAATCCTGTTCAAACAACCATCCAAGATATAAAGGAGTCAGTTTGCGTAGTCGTTCAGAAAGTATACTCCGCGTGTCAACAACGAGAGTGTTTTCCAACCTTCACTGTCGATCTACCCACCACAGGAGCCCCATTCACCTTTGTGAGTATAGCGTTCGATAATGGAGTTATTGTCGGTAGTCCTATCTTCACCCCGATTCCTTCTCGGCCTAATTTCTCAAGGGCACAATTCACAGTACGAATTCCCTTCGTTCTTATGTTGAGTAACGCCATAAATGAGACCATCCAATTAAGTGGAGACTTGCCCGACATTCAGAAGGATATAGTAGTATACCTTCCACCAAGTCGCTCAGAGTTCGAGTTAAATTTACTTGTAGAAACACGGACTCAACTGCTAACGTATCCAACATTTTCAGAGGCAAGCATTCAACTTGCAATCGGTAGTTTTATAATTACAAAAGTAACTGGGATAGTGCAACTACTGATACCGGCGTTTGGATACTGCCCTGAACCGTGTGCATGCGAAGACTATGTGCCTGAAGATCTCAATTCATGTCGAGTTTTTACAGACACAACTCTCACGCCGTTTCCCAATGATTTCTTCCCACCTCAATTGGACGTAAGTTGTTCCGGAAAGTATTAGAGTTGGTCCTGTTATGAATACAAAATATCAGATATCCAAGAACAATACAAAGGACCGTGGCGCAGCCACGGTCCTTTGTAAAAACGTACTTATTGTTGTAAAAATTCTTGAACATAAAGGTTTCCGTAGGCACTTCCATAAGCAATTCCGACGCCCACATCAGTGAAGCGAGGATCGAGAATATTTGCTTTATGAGCAGGGCTTTGCATTAAAGCTGCCATGGAATTCGAAACGGATTTGTTGCCGGAAATGTTTTCTCCAGCCCAGCGTACCGTAATACCAACTTGTTTCATCATAGCCCACGGACTTCCGTAGGTCGGAGAGGTATGATCGAAGTAGTTGTTTACTTTCATATCGTTAGCTTTGGCACGTCCCACTGCGGTTAGGCGAAGGTCTGCTTTTACAGGGTTTAAGCCGGCAGCAAGTCGTTCTTGATTGATCATGTCTACCATTAGTTGTTCGTCAGCAGTTAATGCTGTGACAGCAGGAATGGTAGGAAGCGTTTGTGTTGGAACTGGAGTAGGAGTTGGAACTGTGGTGGGAGCAGGAGCAGGAACAGGAATAGGAGCAGGAGCAGGAGCAGGAACAGTGGCTGCTGGGATGGTGTTTTTTGGGTAAAGGATATTTCTTAAAGAAATTACTCTTCCACTACTGGTTGTGGGTGTTGTTCCGATATGGATCGTTTGAGAGGGAGTTGTAACCACAGTTGTGGAAGGGGTTGCCTGAGTAGAAGTAAGAGTAGGTATTACTGTCGTTATGACAGGACCGGAAGAACGAAGGGTCACAACAGAACCTGTTAGGGTTTGCGGCGCGCCAATATTCATAGCCGCTTGTACGGGTAAAGCGACAAAAGTCATGAGGGTGACCAGATGAACACTGACTAATACTTTTAAGTTTCTTTTCATTTGGGACCTCCTTAAGTTCGATGAATTGCTATGAAGAAATCAACAATTGTTAGATAAAGGGAAAGCAAAAAGAAAAGAGAATTCAAGAGTGTGCACTTTAGATGGGATTAATTGAGCATTGGCCAACTGACAACTGCAGTATAACATAACAAGTTGCATGAAATAAACGGTAGTTTTATACAGAAAAGTAGGTAATTGAAAAATAGTGAGATTATCAGGATTTTTTGGCGGGTTGAAATTTCCCTCTATGCATAAAAAAGGCTATAATAGTGAGTGACCTTTCAATCATGAAAAAATGGTTTTTTTGTTCATAATTAAAGAAAAGAGAGTGAATAAAACGGATGGCAGATCAAATGCTCCTTATCTTTGCCCATCCTGATGACGAATCCTTTGCTTTGGGTGGTACCATTGCTAAATATGCTCAACGAGGGGTTAACATAACCCTTGTCGTTGCGACTAAGGGCGAGGCTGGTAAGACAGCAGATCTTTGTCAGAAGGAAGAATTGGGTTTGTTTCGTGAACAAGAACTGATACGTGCCGCAAAGGTCCTAGGGATTGCTGAAGTTATTTTCCTGGGATATCTGGATAAGGAAGTTCCGATAGCACCACCCCTTGAAATTGTTGAAACCCTTGTACGTATTATCCGAAAAAGACGTCCTCAGGTTGTGGTTACCTTTGGAGCAGATGGTGCATCCGGACACCGAGATCATCGGGCGATTCATCACTTTGCGAAGGCAGCTATTAAACTGGCGAAAGAACCCGTAGTACCGGAGTGGGGAACACCCTATACTCTACCTCGGCTTTGCTATGTTTATCCAGGCTGGAGGTTATCGGAGGATAAGCGGAAGGGGCTCGATTATATAATTTCTATTTCCCCTTGGATGGAGCAGAAATGGCAAGCTATCTTGGAACATCGGACTCAAGTGGGTTCTCGTCAAAGATTTGAGTCGTTGGAAGAAACGGTCAAACAGGATTATTTGAGTCGAGAATATTTTGAATGCGATGTTGAGTTAAGTACCTTTCCCGGGCGGGGTGAGGATATAATGGGAAATTTGGAGAGGGTGGATCCTAAGTGCAGCCCAAAGTAGTCATGAAATTTTGCCCAGATTATTTAGCAGATGTCGAAACGAGTTTGAGGGAAGGCTTAGCTGAATGGGGCGGTATGGGTACCTTTGTTAAGCCTGGACAAAGAGTTTTGCTGAAAGTAAATCTACTCATGAAAAAACGGCCCGAGGATGCGGTTACGACCCATCCTACTGTTGTAGAAGCCGTCGTTCGCCTTGTCCAGGAGGCTGGTGGGTTACCAATTATTGGGGACAGTCCGGGTGGTCCGTATACAGTGGGCGCATTGCAGAAGATTTACACAATATCTGGTCTACGTGAGGTTGCAGAGCGAACCGGGGCAATCCTCAACGAAGACGTGGGACAAACAACCATTCAGTATCCAGAAGGAAAACTCGTTAAAAGTTTAACGGTCACTAACTGCGTTTTAAAGGCCGATGTCGTAATTCCTCTTTCAAAGTTAAAAACCCACGGCATGATGACCTTCACGGGTGCTGTTAAGATCCTTTTTGGAGTCATCCCCGGCCTTCTCAAAGCTGAATATCACCTAAAAATGTTTAAGATCTCAGATTTTGCAGATCTTCTGGTAGATATTGCTGCTTGGGTAAACCCAGCGTTAAGCATTATGGATGGGATCGTAGGCATGGAAGGGGATGGACCTTCAGCGGGTAGGCCACGAGACATTGGTGCACTTATTTTAAGTACGGATCCGTTCGCGTTAGATGTCGTAGCTGCAGATCTGATTGGCTTAAAGTCAGAAAAGGTTCCAACCCTTATGGCTGGACGCGCTCGAGGTTTAACGAGCCGTCTCGACGAAGTCGATTTAAAAGGGGATGCACGATCGCTTTGGCGCATCCAAAATTTCGAGATACCGACAGCAGTCTCGACTAATTTCTTAGATATGATGCCCCTCCCGCGCAGTGTCAAAAATTTTGTACTTAATCGTGTACGGCCTCGTCCTGTTTTTGAACACGAAACGTGTGTGGGTTGCAAGGACTGTGTTAATAACTGTCCGCCTAAGGCTATAACCATGGATGAAAACCAACGTCCGGTTGTGAATTTTGAAGCTTGTATTCGCTGCTTTTGTTGTCACGAGCTTTGCCCACATAAAGCGATCACGCTTTTTAAGCCATGGATTGGAAGAAAATTGATGAAATAATTTCTGAAATGTAGGAATTGGTTATCAGAGTCTTATAGGGGGGTGTAAAGCAAATGACTGAAAGTGTTATAGTGGTCGATGTGGGATCTGGCACGCAGGATATCCTTCTCTATGAACCCGGAAAACCAATCGAAAACTGCCCTAAATTTATTGTTCCGAGTCGCACCCAGATTGTAGCGGCCAAGATTCGAAAAGCTACACAACAAGGACAAGGAATCTTCCTGCATGGCCATCTGATGGGTGGAGGGGCAAGTGCACAAGCTTTAAAAATGCATGTGGCCAAGGGACTTAAAGCCTATGCGACTCCTCAAGCAGCGGTTACCTACCACGATAATTTGGCGCGAGTTGAGGAAATGGGAATTGTGCTTTGCCAAGAAGCACCGGAATCCGTAACATCCATTTGGATGGGAGATATCGATACCGCGTCATTACAACAAGCAACTCAAGCCTTTAACCTGAAGTATCCCTTAAAATCTGCTATTGCGGTACAGGATCACGGATTTAGCGAAACTGAAAGCAATCGCACTCTTCGCTTTCGGCTCTGGGAAGAGTTTATTTTACAAGGTGGGAACCTCCGAGACTTAGTGTTCACGCAAGATATCCCCGAAGTGTATACGCGAATGCGCGCAGTCCGAGAGATCTTGCCTGGAGCTGTTCTAACAGATACTGGGACAGCTGCACTCTTGGGAATCATGGCAGACCATACGGTAAAGCCCTACTTGAATCAAGGAATTTTG
This sequence comes from Desulfosporosinus sp. I2, assembly GCF_000960765.1. Taxonomy (GTDB): domain Bacteria; phylum Bacillota; class Desulfitobacteriia; order Desulfitobacteriales; family Desulfitobacteriaceae; genus Desulfosporosinus. The sequence goes on from NZ_JYNH01000142.1 coordinate 5,299, forward strand.
GCCGTCAATATTGGCAATTCTCATACTCTGGCTGCTGCGATTCGGGGAGATCGGGTCTACGGGATCTTTGAGCAACATACTAGTATGCTGAACGTCGACTCTCTCGCGAAGTTCATTCAACGTTTTCAGTCGACAGAATTAACCAACACTGAAGTTTACGAGCAGGGCGGGCATGGTGCAACCCTTCATCCGGACATGGGGCCAGGTTGGCAGTTTATCACGGTAACAGGCCCCCGCAGAAGTTTGGCAAAACCTCTTAACTGGTATGAAGCAGCACCGTATGGAGATATGATGTTAACAGGGTGTTTTGGAATCCTTGTCGGAATGGGGATAATTTAAGTCGATAAAAAAATATCTCAAGTGGCAAGGACTTTTTATATTATTGGAGAATCATTCATAGTGGCCAAATCATTTGTAGGGGAATTTTTTGAGTGAATAGAAAGGGGGAGGATCATGGCAGAAATCTTATCTCAATTCCGTAATTTTCAATTTCGAAGCGCGATTGATATTGTCGTGGTGGCAGTGGTCTTCTACCAATTTTATATGCTCATTAAACGGACGCGTGCCGTGCAGTTGGTCAAGGGAGTTATGGTACTTGTAGCTGTTTCTCTAATTGCCCGTTATTTTGAGTTAACAACGGTTAGTTGGTTGTTGAATAAACTTTTGCAAATGTTTTTCTTTGCCATACCGGTTGTTTTCCAGCCTGAACTTAGAAAGGCTTTAGAGCAGCTCGGAAGGGGACGGTTTTTTACCCGCCATCCCTCGACTCCCGGCTTGGATACTCAGGAACAGGTCGTGGAAGAATTAGTGCGTTGCACTCAGGTCCTGTCCAAGACACGCATTGGAGCTCTGATTGTGATTGAACGAAAAACAGGAATCCAGGACTTTATTGAAACCGGGATCAAAATCGATGGAATGCTCTCCTCAGAATTTCTAGTGAATATTTTTATTCCCAATACCCCGTTACATGATGGGGCTGTGATTGTACGTCAAGATCGTGTCGCCGCTGCGGGTTGTTTTCTTCCGCTCTCTGAGAATCCAAGTATCCAAAAAGAGCTGGGAACACGTCATAGGGCAGCTTTAGGACTCACAGAAATTACGGATGCTATGGCAATTGTTGTCTCCGAGGAAACTGGGGCGATTTCAGTTGGGATTGACGGAGCACTGACCCGTTTTATGGACGAGAAAATGCTACGAGAATTATTACTGAGAGAACTTGAAATCAAGAGTCTTTCTTCATCAGTCATTCCGTTTTGGAGGTGGTAGCCCATGCTTAATATTCTTCAGCGAAACATAGGGGTTAAAATCATCTCGTTGCTTTTTGCGATCATCTTTTGGCTTTTCGTTTTGAATGAGGGGACACCCGATAAGATTATTCCTGAACCACAGACCTACACAATTCCGCTCGTATCGAGTGGGCTTGATCCGAATATGGTCGTTATGACTCAACTACCTGTTGTTCGAGTGCGTTTGCAAGGGATTAATCCAAGCGCCAGTATTAATAATATCTATGCCCAGATTGATCTTTCAGGTGGAGTACCGGGGGAAAGCACTTATATAATTAAAGTTAACACGCCACCAGGAACCAATGTGGTGGATTTTCAGCCAGCCAATGTTAAATTGACTCTCGATAAAGTTCTAGAGAAGACGATTCCAGTCGAGGCTGTCGTTACGGGCAGTCCTGCCAACGATTATCAAGTTGGGAGCCTGATTGTGAAACCATCGGCGGTTAATGTGCGCGGGCCTAGTACGATTCTCAACAACTTAGGGAAAGTGACCGTAGAAATTAGCGTATCAGGGGTTAATGATACGGTTCAGATTTCACGACCCGTCAGTTTTCGAGATAAAGAAGGCAAGCCTATCTTTGGGCCAAATCCGGTTGTCGATATTTTAAGTGCTTATCCAAGTAGTGTAGATGTTATTGTTCCAGTTATCGCCAAAGGGCTTTCGACTAAGATGATCCCTCTAAAGGTGACTAGTACCGGAACACCCGCCTCAGGCAAGGAACTCCGGTCCTTAGTCCCCGCCCCGGCAAGTATAACAGTTCAAGGAACTCTGCAGGCCTTGAAAGGCTTTGATTTCTTAAATATCGGTCCCGTCGATATTAGCGGTCTAGCCGAAGATAAGAATATCCAGATAGCCCTTGATAAAATTACGTTACCGTCTGGAGTTTCCTTCCTGAATGAGACGAGCTTAAGTGTTTCTGTTCAAATTGGAGACGGACCCATCCAAAAAAGTATTTCGGGGGTAGCAGTCCAGGTCCGAAATGTTGGGGCTGACTTAGAAGTTAATAAAGCCATTCCCCCTATGGATGTGGTGATCGAGGGTCTCCCCGATGTTGTGAACAAGGTAACCCCGGACCAGATTCAACTTTGGGTTGATGCTTCCGGACATGCGGCAGGAAGTTATGCCAATTCAAAAGTGTTCTGGCAACTCCCACCGGGTATAACAATACCAACTACCCTTCAAGTTGACTATAGTCTCAAATCTCGCGTGGTCAAAGGAGTCGAATAGTTAGGGTGGATTTACTGTATACGAATTTCAGAATTCCTGTAGAAGAAGATGGGTTGCTCATAGCAACCCTTGCCCGCAAGCTAAAAGTACCAAGCGACTCTATCAGTGGTCTCCGTTTCTTACGTCGTTCGTTGGACGCTCGAAAAAAACCTAATTTGACGTTCGTCTATACAATCCAGTTCTCCCTCAGCGTACCTAATACTGAGGTTAACCGTATTCTAGCTCGAGTTCCCGGACTGAAAGAAGCCCCTGTAGAGATCCCCGTCCTTTGGAATAAGCCAAGCATAGTTTTGAAGCATCGTCCAGTTGTGATCGGGGCTGGTCCAGCAGGGTATTTTGCTGCGTTAGCCCTGGCAAGAAGGGGGTATGCTCCGCTTGTCCTTGAACGTGGAGATTCAGTGGAAGAACGCACACGCAAGGTGCAAGAATTCTGGGACACAGGAACCTTGGATACGGAAAGCAATGTTCAATTTGGGGAAGGAGGAGCGGGCACCTTTTCTGATGGGAAGCTTACAACTCGGATCCAGGACCGTCGGATTTCGGACGTCTTAAGGACGTTTGTCAAACATGGGGCTCCCTCCGAGATTCAATTTTTGGCGAAGCCCCATATTGGCACAGATGTTCTTAAAGAGGTGGTCAAAGGAATCAGGATGGAAATTGAGTCTTTGGGGGGCGAGATCCGCTTCCAGACCAAAGTGACCGGATTGATACCTTCAACGGGTCGAATGAAAGGGGTCATCGTAAACCATGGGGAGGAAATTCCCGCTGAAGCAGTGATTCTCGCGATTGGTCACAGCGCTCGGGATGTTTATAAATTACTCCACTCAATGAACATAACACTAGAGCGGAAATCGTTCGCGATAGGCCTGCGCGTGGAACATCCCCAGGCTCTTATCAATCTTTCCCAGTACGGAGTCGAGGAACATCCGCAGGTTGGACCAGCAGATTATCAGCTGACCTATCAGGATGTTACGACAGGACGGGGCGCCTATGCTTTTTGCATGTGTCCGGGAGGGAAAGTCGTGGCCGCAACCTCGGAGGAGGGAGGAGTTGTCACGAACGGAATGAGCGGATATGCTCGGGACACACAGATTGCCAACAGCGCAATTGTCGTAACCGTTGGACCGGAGGACTTTTCGACCGCCCATCCTTTGGCAGGGTTGGAATTCCAAAGAAAATGGGAACATAAGGCCTTTATCGCAGGAGGGTCAAATTATCACGCTCCAGCCCAACGAGTGATAGATTTTTTAGAACGGCGAGTAACCGGGCGCTTTGATTTGTCCCCGACTTACGCTCCGGGTGTTGTACCCTGCGAGTTACATGGGGTGCTTCCAACTCCGGTAGGGGATGTATTAGACCGAGCACTACGCGTTTTCAATGGCAAAATTAAAGGGTTTGCTGGGGAAAAAGCGACTTTGACAGGGGTTGAGACAAGAACAAGTGCCCCCATCCGCATCGTTCGCAATACTCAGGGAGAATCTTCAAGCATGGAAGGGCTTTATCCAGCAGGGGAGGGAGCCGGATATGCTGGGGGAATTACTAGTGCTGCTGTGGATGGACTCAGAAGCGCAGAATATCTGATGGCGCAATATGCTCCGATAGGGTAAGATAGAACCGTTGTAAAATTAAATATGATTTTATGAACGTTTTGCTAAAAGGTCAATAAACTAGAAAGAAGGGAGGGAACGATTTGAGTCGACTCTTTGGAACCGATGGAGTCCGTGGTGTGGCCAACAGTCAGTTGACACCGAGCCTTGCATTTCGCCTAGGGCAAGCAGGGGCGTATGTACTTAGTAAGGAGCATCCACACCCTCGAATTGTGATCGGCAAAGATACTCGGATTTCTGGGGATATGCTTGAAGCGTCACTCATCGCCGGAATTTGCTCGGTCGGAGCGGATGTTTTACGAGTCGGTGTGTTACCTACGCCAGGGATCGCTCTCTTAACGCGAACTCTGGATGTTAGTGCTGGAGTCGTGATTTCGGCATCCCATAATCCTGTCCAAGATAATGGAATTAAGTTTTTTGATTCAACCGGGTATAAATTACCGGATGCTATCGAAGATGAAATCGAAAGCATTGTACTTAGCGAGGATAAACCTTGGCTGATCCCAGTCGGCGGTGAGGTCGGACGAGTGATTCACGTTGACGATGCAGGGCGTCGTTATAAAGATTTCCTTAAGAATACGGTGGGACGACTGGATGGGATTAAAGTCGTCTTGGATTGTGCTAATGGGGCTGCATCCTTTGTAGGCCCAGAGGTATTGCAAGAAGTTGGAGTCGAGGTTATCTGTATCTGTCATACACCAGATGGAGTGAATATTAATGCCAGTTGCGGGTCGACTCATCCAGAACAGTTACAGCAAGCAGTTTTAGAACATGGTGCAGACCTGGGTCTAGCCATGGACGGGGATGCTGACCGTCTCATCGTAGTTGATGAACGTGGCACTATTTTAGATGGAGATTTTATCATGCTCATTTGTGCCCTAGCCCAAAAGGCCAAGGGAAAATTAGCCCAAAATGCTGTCGTTGTTACCGTCATGAGTAACTTAGGACTACATCTTGCCCTAAAAGGGGCAGGAATCAAGATCTATGAGACACAAGTCGGGGACCGTTATGTCATGGAAGAATTAATCAGAACAGGAGCTCAGCTTGGCGGGGAGCAGTCAGGACATATTATATTCCTGAACAGCAACACGACCGGGGATGGACTATTAACTGCCCTGCAGTTGTTAGCTGTGGTGAAGGAGCGACAAGTTCCACTCTCCCAACTCGCCTCTCAAATGCAGCGTTTACCTCAGGTGCTCCTCAATGCCAAGGTACACCATAAAGACCGCTTAATGAAGGATGAGAGAGTCCTTGCTAAAGTAAAAGTAGCTGAAGAATACTTAAACGGTACAGGCAGAGTCTTAGTACGCCCCTCCGGGACAGAATCATTAATTCGGGTCATGGCTGAAGGTCCAGACCAACAAAAATTAAGGGAATTGGCCCAAGGGGTCATTGACATGATTATTCAATGTGATGAATAAAAATATACCAATAGATTACTGACTCTAATTCGCGTATAATGGTTTATGTGCTTTAGGTAGTGCAGAACTCTAATCAACTAGTTGAGGCACATGAACCGATCTTTTGTTGGTATCGGATGATCCATCGATTAAGAAAGGTAGGTCTACTTAGCAGGCTGGAAAGAAGGTGATGCTATAAGTTTAGAATTAGGAATTAAAGCTTAGAGTTTTAGTAAAGAGTAAAGACCTAAGGGTAAAAGCTATAAGCTAAAAAGTAAAAGCTAAAAAGATTTTTGGGGATAGGCGGTTGTTTTAAGGGCAATTTATATTAAAGCGCCAGGACCTTGAGAGAAGTTTTACTCAAGGTCGACGAGGAAGAGGGTTATCGAACAATTCGGCGGATCCCTCTCGGTGGCTTGTCACCGTAAAGCTTGCTTAAAACCGGGGAGTAATTCTCGGGACAAAGAGTAAGCTGACAAGACAAGGGGATAGTATGCTCAATTTAACCCCCTTGCTTGGAATTGCCAAAATCTAAAGCAACAAGTCGTCCGTGCAGGGGCGACTTGTTTTTTATACTAGTCAGAAAGTATAACTTCGTTGTATACTTTCTGGAAGCATAAGGGCAACTAAGGCGGCCGCCTACGCCAAGGCTTGGCGCCAGCCAAGTTTTCTATAATCCATTTATTTTTGAAAGGAGCTAACAATTATGTGTGGCATTGTAGGATATATCGGAAATAGAGTAGCGATTCCAATTTTGGTGGACGGCTTAAAAAAGCTTGAGTATCGGGGGTATGATTCCGCAGGCGTCGCCGTACTGGATCATAATGAGATTGTCGTTTCCAAAAGCGTGGGCAAGTTAGTAGCTTTGGAAGAGGAATTAGGAGTGAATTATTCTCAATCTTTCATGGGGATCGGGCACACGCGTTGGGCGACTCACGGTCGGCCCTCTCAGGTTAATGCTCATCCGCATTGCGACTGTGGTCAGGATTTTGTCGTAGTGCATAATGGAATCATTGAGAATTACTTGGAATTAAAGGACAAACTCATTGAAAAGGGACATCAGTTTGTTTCAGAAACAGATACAGAGGTTTTGGCCCATTTGGTAGAGGATTATTATGCAGGAGACATTGAAGAAGCGGTTCGTAAAGTTTTGAAGACGATCCATGGATCTTATGCCATGGTTGTCCTAAGCCGCAAAGACCCCGACAAATTGGTTGCTGCCCGCAAAGATAGTCCGATGGTGGTGGGCCTCGGAGACGGAGAGTACTTCATAGCCAGTGATATTACCGCGATTTTAAACTATACGAGAAAAGTTTATATCTTAGATGA
>NZ_JYNH01000143.1 GCF_000960765.1 Desulfosporosinus sp. I2
TATGCAGGAACATAATTAGCGCAAAAAAATCATCACTACCCCTAGTCTCTTCCGGGTGTAGTGATGATAGTTCTGTCTGGGTAACTGGCAAGTCAATCTTTTTATTTAGCGGTTCTCCTTATCATAGGACTTAGATTTTTTCAAGTATCTCTACTGTTCTTTCATTCCTCACATCACCTGTATTTAACGTTGTTTTTGCTTCAATTAACATCACATGTACTTCTTTTTCAGCAACAGGCATATGTTCAATCCCCTTCGGTATAATAAGGAATTCTCCTTGATTTATGATAACATCTTTATCCCTAAACCTAATGATTAATAACCCTCTTAGAACATAGAACATTTCATCTTCATTTTCATGGGTATGCCATAAAAATTCGCCCTTAAGTTTAGCAACCTTCACATAGGATTCATTGACTTCACCTATAATTTTCGGACTCCAATACTCCTCAAAAAGATCCAATTTCTCATTAAGATTGATTTTATCCACTTTCACATCTCCTCGGATTAATAATAAAGCCACACCGTCCACAATTAAAACCCCGGCACAATTTAGTCACTACAAACAAATAAGGGTGTCAATTTGTTGATGATAAGTTTCACGTTATTGGATATTAATGGAATTTAAGTCTGTCATGTTATATAATGTAGTTATAGGATCGTATGTTTAGTTGGTAATGGTTGTCCATTAGCGGGTGGTTAAACTAGGGCAGATTTGCTAAAATGATACTATAGAACTAGAGAGAGGATGAAAATTACAATGGCTGGGAGCAAGAAGAGTAAAAGCAAAAAGACATCAACGGACGATGGCTTCCTAATGTCTCCAAAAATAGACTTCGTGTTCAAGTTGATCTTCGGAGATGAAAAGAATAAAGACCTGCTAATAGCCTTTCTAAGCGCCGTACTAGGTGTGCCAACGGAAGACTTTGAGGGAATAGAAATCATTAATAGCGAGCTTCTAAGAGAGTTTGCTGAGGACAAAAAAGGAATACTTGATGTTCGAGTAAAAACGAAACAAGGGAAACAGATAGACATCGAAATACAAATATTACCAACTGAATTCATGCCTGAAAGAACCATGTTTTACTGGTCTAAGATGTATATAAGTCAGATTAAGCCGGGAGATACCTATGATTTGTTACAAAAATGTATTACCATAAACATCGTTGATTTCAAATGTACTCCACTCAAACTACTGCACTCCAGTTATCATTTGACGGAGGATGCAACAGGGTACCGGTTGACTGATATATTAGAGGTGCATTTCCTGGAGATCGTTAAGCTAGCCGATTTGGAAATTCCGAGAGACGAGAATGATCCCATCGTGGAATGGATGGAATTCTTGGATGCAAAGTCAAAAGGAGTGATTGAGATGTTAGCAGAAAAGAATAAGGACATAAAGAAAGCCTATGACATATTACAGATCATCAGTAAAGATGAAAAGGCAAGAATGTTGTACGATGCCAGAGAAGCCGAGCTACGTGACCAGCTGACAAGGATGAAGTCAGAGAAGGATAAAGGAAGAGCTGAAGGAAGAACGGAAGTTGCAAAGAACCTTTTAGACATGGGATTTGAAATTCCAAAGGTGGCCCTTGCAACTGGTCTTTCTGAAGAAGAAGTTAAGAGATTACGAGATAACTAGAGTCAAGTGGGAGACTGCTCAGTCAAACAAGGTGCTCCGCGTCAACACGCGAAATACCTTGTTTTTTTGTGAGTTGCCCCGTATAGCCGGGGAGATGCGCAAATCTCGTCTTAACTACCTTCTACGTAGACCCCTCTCAGTAACGCTATTTCTTGGGCATAACCTGCATTATCGTTGGGTGTTTCAAGAAAGAAAGGCAAATGACGGAGTTTGGGGTGATTGATTATTTGGGTGATCGCTTGTAAACCGATGGAGCCTTCCCCAATTTTGGCATGGCGGTCTTTATGACTGCCATTAGGATTCAAACTGTCATTAAGGTGAATCGCATAAAGTCTTTCTAAGCCAATGACCTTATCAAACTTATCAAGAACCCCGTCAAGATCATGAACAATATCATAACCGGCATCATTGATATGGCACGTATCCATGCAAACACCCATTTTTCCAGATAGAACTACACCGTCTAAAATCTGCCTGAGTTCTTCGAAAGTGCGACCAATCTCTGTGCCTTTACCTGCCATGGTTTCCAGCAAGACGATGGTCGTCTGCTGGGGCTTTATAAGGGTGTTCAGCTGCGAGATAATCTGTCGAATACCTTCCCCAGCGCCTTGTCCGCCATGGCTTCCGGGATGAAAGTTATAAAGGTTGTTCGGTAAATACTCCATACGAACCAAATCATCTGCCATCACTTGGGCAGCAAATTCTCTGGTTTTCTCTTCGGGGGAGCAAGGATTGAGGGTGTAAGGGGCATGCGCTAAAACCTGCGCAAATTGATTTTCCTTCATAAGCATCAGTAATGCTTCCGCATCCTTGGGATCGATCGCTTTCGCTTTACTTCCTCTTGGATTGCGGGTAAAGAACTGAAACGTATTGGCATTTATCTTTAGGGCCTCTTTACCCATAGCCTTGAAACCCTTGGAAATGGATAGATGACAACCAATTTTCAACATCATTATCCTTCTTTCTAGTGTAGTCTTTCCTCGCATTATATTCTTATTGCCGAACTTATTCAAACGATATTCCCCCCAAAGCCTCATAACCGATTCTCTTGATTACACCTTAACCTTTGCGACGAATCCTTGGAATCTAGCCCGCTCAAGCAGGAGTTCAAAGAGCAGTATTGAATACTAAAGCAATTAGCAATGCTTTTAGGTGGGCCAATGCAGACTACCAAAAGAGTATTTCTAAGGATATTAAGTCCCCTCGGACTGATAGGATTGGGTGAAAGACATGATTTCTTATAATTTCTTTTCTCTGTCCCTCATGGCTGGCACACTCTTACCGGTGGCCGGTTTTGTCATTATCCTGCTTTTATCCTTCTTAGAAAGGGAAGTAAATATTTTAGAAATTGAAAACAAACGAGTGTGTCTCGAGCATGACTTACAGCAAAGCCAGTTCATGCAACTCAATCAACAGATCCAGCCGCATTTTTTGTTTAATACGTTAAATGCCATTACCAGTCTGGGCAGATTAGGACGCTTAGAGGACTCGGTCAAAGCCGTGGAAAATCTGTCTCTTTTTCTAAGATACAACTATATGGAAAAAGAACCGCTGGTGACCTTTGAAAAAGAGTTGCAGCATACGGAAAACTATCTTCGCATTCAAAAGACTCGCTTTGGAAAAAAGCTGCAAACCGTGATCGAAATCGACTCCCAAGCCAGAGATACTCTCCTCCCTCCCTACACCCTGCAAACCTTGGTTGAAAACGCCTTTAAGCATGGCTTGGACAAAAAGACAGGGGAAAAATTTCTAAAAATATCCTTACATCGGCAAGGTAACTGGGCCTCCCTAATCGTTATAGACAACGGCCCAGAGCTTAAACTAGAGGAGGCCTTCCCCTCTAAAGGGGTCGGCTTGGAAAATCTGCGTAAACGCTTAGAAATCACCTTTGATATGAGGACGGAACTGAAGATTCAAAGAAACGATGAAATGACGGAGGCCAGAATAGACTGGCCCTACACTCCGGAGGTAAAATTATGAAGCTTTTAGTAGTCGATGATGAACCCTTAGAACTGGAACAGCTCGCTCACATGATAAAACAGAAATGGCCGGTCTGGGAGATCTATTGTGCAGAAGAAACTTCCCAAGCTCTCAAACTATCCCGAGAAAATAAGTTTGTGCTGGCTTTTATTGATATCCATTTACCCGGCATCTCAGGTTTAGAACTGATTGAAACCCTGAAGCGGGAAAATCCCGATCTGAGCTTTGTGATTACAACTGCCTATCAGGACTTTGCCTATGCGCAAAAATCGATCAAGTTAGGAGTGGTCGATTATTTAGTCAAACCCATTATTGCCGGCGAATTAGACGAAGCGATCAAGAAGTTCATTGAACGCAGTGGGTATTCCCCGTCTAAAACGGTCGTCATTGAACAAGTTTTAGATATTATCAGCCGGGATTTCAGTCAAAAGATCAGCTTGGAAAGCCTGGCCGAAACCGTACATGTTAGCCCAACCTATTTAAGCAAGAAATTTTCGGATGAGATGGAACTCAGCATTCCTTCCTATATCATGAAATACCGAATTGAAAAGGCCAAGTCCCTACTGCTCAAACACCCCGATTATAGTATGGCTTTGATCGCTGATGTCGTTGGTTTTCACAGTCAAAACTACTTTAACAGTATTTTTAAGAAATACGAGGGTTTAACCCCCGGTAAATATAAAGAACTTAAGAGTGGTCGTTATGATTAATTGGTATATCCCCTTATATCTAGGGGTAATCCTGATTCTTTTTCTGTTCCCCCATATCGGATCATTCCCCAATCTGCAGGTCTACTCTGAAGGACGCTCCGGCTTTGGAGGGTTGAGCACCGGTACCAACCTCTTGCTGTCGCGCCTCATTTCCGGGGATCTCTTGGCCTTCGCCATTATCTATGCTCTCCGCTTCGGGGTTATGGGTGGCCTGGCGTTCGCCTTCACGGTCTTGGCCAGTCTCCTTATTTATGTCCTGATCGTTTACAAACTCCGCAAAAAGAAGGCCTGTCATAGTATCCATGATTTATTAAGAGAACAATCCGACCCCTATAGCTACAAATATCATTTGCTGGTTTTATGCGCAATTAATTTAGGGAACATGCTCCTGCAGTTGGTCGCCTTAAACTATTTACTAGGTCCCTATTTTCTGCAAGCAAGTTATCGGATCCTCTTCTTTATAGTTGTCTTTTCGTTTATCTATTCGGGACTTGGAGGATTTGAGGCCCTGAATAAGGGAGCCAAACCTCAGATGATCCTTGTCTTTTTCACAACTGCCCTGATCACGGTTTCCGTCTTCTTAGAAAAAGGCCTCTCTACCACCTACCAAGATCTTGTCATAATCCCCCTTAACCCGATCAGTTTTTCGGAATGGACGATAATTCTCCTGACCGGAATTATCATCCTGACGTCCCAGTATCTCCTGGATCATTCCCTCTGGCACTGCGTCTATCGGCTTAAGCCACAACGGCAGTATTCCATCCTTTTGATTGCGATATTCTGTGTCTTCGCCATATCCATGGGCTACTCAGCTATCACTATTTACGGCATGTCCCAAACTGTACTGACCGGAAATAACATCCTGCAAGTCTTGGAGAGAAATAAGTCGATTATTTTACTCAATTTATATATCCTGACTGTCTTCATCGCCGTCTCATCTTCCTATGCTCTCAATCTTTTCAGTACTGTCTTACTCTATTTCAAATTCCGGGAGACTGATCACCCCGTTAAAGAAACGAGCCCGATTAAGCAAGGATATATCTTTTCACTCTTAATCAACCTTCTTGTCGGAGCTTTTTTTCTACTCCTGCTTCATAATTCCCTGATCGAGGTAATCTCTGTCTTAGGGATTGTTTATGCCTCCCTGATCATTCCCTATCTGATAACGCTTTTCCGAACCACTCATCCGCTGAGATTTGTTGCTTATAGCGGCTTGCTTCCCTTAATCTGCGGGGTCGTCATCTATCTAAGGTTTGGCTACTTTTACACGCCCATCCTCTGTCTCGGCTTGAGTGTTGTCTTACAAGTGATCATCAGCTTACTAGGAAAAATGCAGGAAATTATAAAAACTGGGTAAATATTTGTAAAAGCAATGCTGCGCCAACTGATATAATACAGTTCAAGCAGCATTGTATCGTTATGCAATAATTTTCTTGAGGTGAAAGTACAATGCAGCATTCAGGGTATCAAGAAGAGCTTAAACGTTCATTAACGCTGGGGGACTTATTAATCTACGGGGTCATCTTCATGGTGCCGATCGCCCCCTTTGGAATTTTCGGCTATGTTGCCAGCAGTTCCAAAGGCCTGGTTCCACTGGTTTACCTAATCGGGATGACCGGAATGCTGTTCACGGCTTTAAGCTATGCCCGTCTGGCAGAGGTCTTCCCTGTTGCCGGGTCTGTTTACTCCTACGCCCAGCGGGGAATTAACGAGCATATCGGTTTTTTTGCCGGTTGGCTTATTCTGCTTGACTATATCTTGATTCCCCCGCTGCTTTATTTAGTCAGTGCTACCGCTTTACATACCATGCTTCCGATTATACCTAAAGTAGCTTGGTTAATTGTATTCGTCCTTATCAATACAGTCATTAACATATTAGGCATTGAGATTACGGCTAAAACCAATAAAGTCATTGTCGCCGTGGAGATTAGCGTTCTTTTAATTTTCCTTTTAGTTGGCTTTACTGCAGTAAATGTTCATATAAACGGGGCCCATTTTTCTCTTAAGCCTTTCATCGCTAAGGAGGAGTTCGACCTCTCCCTGCTGATGAATGCTGCCTCGATTGCCGTGCTCAGCTTCCTCGGCTTTGACTCCATCTCCACTCTCACCGAAGAAGTAAAAGGGGAACGAACCGCCGCCGGTAAAATCGTGGGAAAGGCAATTATCCTAACCATTCCAATCATCGGGAGTCTGTTTATCCTTCAGACTTGGGTGGCATCCTTGATCGTTCCTGACTATACTTCATTTCAGGATTTAAGCGGTGCCTTCTATGAGATTGCCCAAATCGCGGGAGGAAACTGGCTAAGAGGGCTATGTAGTGTCGCTACAGCCTTGGCCTGGGGTATTGCCAACGCCCTTGTTGCCCAAGCTGCGATCTCCAGGATCCTCTTCAGTATGGCTCGCGACCGTAAATTGCCTGCTATTCTTGCTCTAATCCATCCTAAGTATAAAACTCCGTATGTCAGCACGCTCCTCGTAGCCTTTATTACCCTAGTTATCATGATGGGCGGAATTAGAATCGACGACTTGGCATCCCTGATCAACTTTGGTGCATTATCCGCTTTCCTCATCCTCCATGTAACCGTTATTAATCATTTTATCATCCGCAAGAAGAGTCGAGATTATTTTAACCATCTTTTTCTTCCCATTGTTGGTCTCTTGATTATCGGGTATGTGTGGATGAGCCTGGGATTTTTGGCCAGAGAACTGGGTTTTGTCTGGATAAGTATAGGCCTGTTTTATATGATCATCATGAAGCTCTTGGGTAAGAAAGGTTTCAAATCCGAGGAATATTGAGGCTGTACATTAAGGACCAGTATCTGTATGCCTAAAATTAATAAGGGAGGAATCGGTATGTTCATCTCTAAGGACACGCATTTCTTTGCCTTGGACAAAACTAACTTACCTGTTGCTCAAGTCAGTTTACCTTGTGAGCTTACGTTTGAAACGCTTGACTGCTTTAGTGAGCAGCTTAATCACCCTGAGGATACTCTGGAAATTCTCGATTTTGAGCGCGTCAATCCTGCTACAGGTCCCGTTTTTCTGAACGGAATAAAGGCCGGGGATGTCATCTCGGTAACCATTAAAGCAATTCGGGTCAAAACACCGGGTAAAATGGTGGCCGCCCCCGATGCCGGTGTACTGGGCAGCCTGATCAAAAAATCAGAAACCCTCATCATCCCGATCGAAGGAGACATCGCTTACTTTAAAGAGTTACAATTGCCCTTGACTCCCATGATCGGGGTCATTGGGATCGCCCCGCAAGGAGTCGGTATACCCTGCGGAACTCCGGGAAGTCATGGTGGCAACATGGATTGTACCCTGATCAAACCGGGCGCTATCCTCTATCTGCCGGTCCAGGTAGATGGCGGTCTGTTGGCCCTTGGAGATTTGCATGCCGTTATGGGGGACGGGGAAATTATGGTTTCAGGCGTCGAAGTCTCCGGCGAAGTGGATGTAACCATCTGCAAGGTCGGTAACCTGGAAATCAGCAATCCGGTAGTACAGACAGAAAAGGAACTGGCTTTTATCGCTTCGGCTCTAACCCTCGATCAAGCTATCGAAACAGCGACCATCGAGATGGCGCAATTCCTGACCAGCAGAAGTTCTCTCAGTCTCAACGAAGCCGGCATGTTGATGAGTGCCTGTGGTAACGCTCAAATCTGTCAAATCGTTGATCCGCTAAAGACTGCTAGATTTTCTATGCCCCTCAGTGTTCTAAATGAACTTAGAATTATTTAATTTCTTTTAGAAAGGAAGGTTTTTATTAATGCCCAATAAAGAGAATACCCCGACCGATACAAGCCTAGAGGAATTTGGATATAAGCAAGAGCTTAAAAGGGCTCTCACTTTTAAGGACCTGCTCTTCTATGGAATGGTTTTCATGGTTCCTATTGCCCCAATGGGTATTTACGGATATGTGACCGATGTCTCTAACGGGATGGCCCCCCTGGCGTATATCATTGGAATTATAGCCATGATTTTTACAGCCCTAAGCTATTCCAGAATGTCGAGTGCCTTTCCGATGGCCGGTTCCGTTTACTCCTATGCTTCCCGGGGAATCAACCCTTATGTAGGCTTTTTTGCCGGTTGGTCCTTACTGCTGGACTACATTCTTACCCCTGCCTTGGTTTACCTGGTTGCCGGTTATGCTCTGCAGGAAATCTTACCCATCCTGCCTTATTGGGGCTGGATTGCCCTCTTTGTCATTATCAACACTGTGGTAAACTTCCGCGGGATTGAACTGACCGCTAAAACTAATATCGGACTGCTGTTCTTCGAACTATTTGTCCTGATTGCTTTTGTAGTGATGGCCTTTGTGGCCGTTTTGAAAGGTGCCGGACAGGGTGCTTTCACCTTGGACCCTATTTGGAAACCGGAAGGCTTCAACATGGATATGGTCATGGCGGCTACTTCCCTGGCGGTCTTAAGTTTTCTGGGCTTCGACGCGATCAGTACCCTGGCTGAAGAAGCCAAAGAACCTCAGAAAATCGTGGGTAAAGCTACTGTAACGGCCTTGTTTCTCGTCGGCGGACTCTTCGTCCTCCAAACTTACCTGGCTGGACTGCTCTGGCCGGATCACACCACCTTCCAAAACCCTGATACCGCATTCTATGCGGTGGCTCAGGTAGCCGGAGGAAACTGGCTCAGAATTCTGGTTGCTCTGGGAACAGCCGTGGCTTGGGGTATCGGTGACGGACTCGTGTCTCAAGCCGCCATCTCCCGTCTGCTCTACAGCATGTCCCGTGATAAGATGATGCCTGCCTTCCTGGGTAAAATTCATCCCAAGTATCAAACTCCTTATATGAGCACGATATTTGTAGCCTTTATCGCTATTGCCATTGGTGCACTTCTTAGCATGGATCTCCTGACCTCTATGGTTAACTTCGGCGCACTGACCGGTTTCATGTTTCTGCATGTTTCCGTCGTATCCCACTACGTGATCAGGAGCAAAAAAAGAGATTTGGCTTCCTTGTTCAAATACCTTTTCCTGCCGGCCATTGGGTTCATTATTATCTTCTATGTCTGGATGAGTCTTCAGCCCCAAGCTAAAATTGTCGGTTTCAGTTGGCTTGCTCTAGGCTTCATCTACACAGCCTATAAAACTAAGTTCTTTAAAGAAAAACCGCCTGCCTTTAAATAAACTACTATACTTTAACCTTATTACAAACAACAAGGCTGGAGGGTATCTAATCCCTTCAGCCTTATTGTTTGCCCCCCGCCCTCTCCAATTTGGCCAAATCCACCGCCACCATGAGTACAAAAGGGAATTACTGTTTTGCCCGTAAAAATATGTTGTTTAAGGAAACTCATAACCGGCGGGGCTAATGTTTTAAACCAGTTAGGTGTACCTATAAATATGGTTCGATAATCATCGATTGATTCATTTCCGGATATTAGCTTAGGGCAATATCCACGAGAAATTTCATTTCTTACTTCTTTAGCGGCCGTATTATAGTCAAAGGAATAATTCTTATCGGGAATTAATTCTCTTATGGTACCACCAGTCTGATTCGCTATTTCTAATGCTAAATTCTTTGTGTTTTGGAAAAGCGAATAATAAACAATCAGTGTATTATTCATATATTATCTCCACGCCAATTTTCCAGAGCGGCTCGAACGGATCGTGCCATTTCAATCGAAAAGTCGGCACCGGTTTTTTTGGCATACATCCATTGTCCATAGTTTTTAGCTCCCCAGGTATTCTTGGGATTGAAATCTTTGGCTCGAGCTGCAAACATTGCTTCCCGATCTTGCTTAGTTAGGTGGTTATATTTATTTTCGGACACAATAAATTTCGATTCAAAGCGTTCCTTGGGCTTTGGTCGCTCGCCCTCTGGGTAATACCCGAAACAGAGCATGCTGATCGGAAACACATACGGTGGAAGGTCCAGAAGTTCTTTATGAGTTTCATAATTCTCCATTATATCCCCGATATAACACGATCCAATGCCAAGCGCTTCTGCGGAAATTGCAGCATTTTGGGCAGCTATTAAGGCATCGCAGCTCGCTAACATTAAACTCGCTTCATCTGGTCCAGAAAATTCCCGCCCTTGTTCGTTACAAAAGTCTGCAACGCCTGAATCTAGATAAAAATCAAACCATCTCTGAAGGTCTGCTAAGAAAACGATCACGAGCGGGGCTCTGGCGATAAACGGTTGATGATCACACGTTTCGCTCAAGCGCTGTTTTATGTCTTGATCCGCTACTATAATCATCGAATACATCATCATATTTCCAGCGGTGGGTGCTCTCATCGCGCCCTCAATAATCGCCTTAAGGTCTTCGTCCTTGACTGGCCGTTCAGCATACTTTCGCAAAGAAACTCGTTGTCTCAGCATTTCTTGTACAGAAATTCTCTCTTGTGGATTAGCCACAGTATAACTCTCCTTTTTCCTATTTTCACTTCATTGTGGGGAGTAGCATGAACTGCATCAACCGCAACGATGGCACCCCTAGTTCATAACTGGTGTAATCTTATCCATCGAGATAATTCTCGTCCCACCTTGCCAGTTAATCTAAATCTATCGAAAATCGAATAGGGGGATAAACTATAATTCTTCATTACTGTAGGAAACCCTGCCATTGCCTATTTTCTTTTATAATACTCTTATAATTATGGTACGAACTTTGTTAGCGAAAATGAACAAGGTGCCCGTGTTAACACGCGAGCACCTTGTTCTTCTCTGTACTGAGCAATTGATTGATAGTCTACAATTTGGGCACGAGAAAATGTTTATACAGTTTCGGACATCTTTCCTGAACGTTGGATTTGCCTAATTTGTCTTTCCAATCTGCGAGGAAACGTAAGATCTTCATCATTGCAAACTAAAACCTTCCAGCCATCCTTTTTAAACTTCTTCAGATCACACGGTTGCTCAGGATCATGAAGGCAAATCAAGGTATCTTCAACTTGGGCCAGAAATGTCTGACCCATTAAGCTTTTGTTCCAATTGACAGTGGCATTTGGAAAGATATTGCTTAGAACCTTTCCAAGAAGATCAGCCTGCTGAGGAACTAGAGAAGAGCTGAATAGTTGAGAAATTTTGGAGTTGATGGAGGTTAATATAGCAGGAACTTTTATAAGTTCAACAGGTTGGGTCTCATGTTCAAAGAGATAATCATTTATGCTCGACATAGGTTTGGCTAGTTCATAGCGTTCTCTCATCGTTATAGCCTCTAACTTCGTGTCAACCTGGGCAAGTGCGTCAGCAAGCGCCTGGGCGTTAGCTTTAGCTTGTGTTTCTGCTTGTGCAAGAGCCTCTGCGAGTGCCTGGGCATTGGCTTTCGCTTGTGTTTCTGCTTGCGCCAGAGCCTCTGTAAGTGCTTGGGCATCAGCTCTGGCATGTGCTTCTGCCTGCTCATGAGCGTCAGCTCGAGCAAGCGCCTCAGCTATCAGCTGGGCATCAACTGTTGCTTGTGCTTTTGCTTGGGCAAGCGCCTCGGCGAGTACCTGGGCATCGGCTTTCGCTTGGGCTTCTGCTTGGGCAAGCGCCTCGGCGAGTACCTGGGCATCGGCTTTCGCTTGGGCTTCTGCTTGGGCAAGCGCCTCGGCGAGTACCTGGGCATCGGCTTTCGCTTGGGCTTCTGCTTGGGCAAGCGCCTCAGTTAACGTCTGAGCATCAGCTTTCGCTTGTGTTTCTGCTTGCTCAAGCGCCTCTGCGAGTACCTGGGCATTAGCTTTCGCTTGTGTTTCTGCTTGCGCCAGAGCCTCTGTAAGTGCCTGAGCATCGGCTTTCGCTTGGGCA
>NZ_JYNH01000144.1 GCF_000960765.1 Desulfosporosinus sp. I2
TATGGGATATTATGGTATAAATTTTATTCTGTAATGATGATTTTCTTTCGTCCTAGCCCCTTTAGGGCCGAATTCACCTCAGTGGTGCAGACTTGTTCGCCCTTTTTCATCGCAGGAACTAGTCTGTTAAGTATCCCAAATAGTGATATAGACCTATACCTTTCCTTTGGCTTAGCTCCCAGTTACGTCGGATTCAGAGAGCTGGAGAAAAAATTCGGCGTTTCTCTCAGCGATAGGGCCTTTTATTATTAGTCAATCCTACCAGATAGTCGATACTGGTTTTATAGAATTCAGCAAGTTTAATAAGCGAGGTACTAGGAATATCCAGGCCACCGCTTTCATATCTGGAATAGGTTGTTTGGCTTACCTTCAGGAAGGTGGCAAGCTCTTGCTGAGTCAAATCCCTGTCCTCTCGTAAATCACGTAATCGCTGGTACATGATATTCACCCCAACACTATTTTATAGTATGCGATAATTGCATATTGATTATTATGCGAAAAACGCATAAAATAGTGAGTGTAAACCACTATTGGGGTGAAGAACATTGGTAAATTATAAAGAAATGTATAGTATACTCTTCAACAAAATGACAGATATCATTGAAGAAATTCAACAGATACAGCGCCAAACGGAAGAAATGTATTAGATAGTAAAGACAGTGAATTTGTTCTTCTGAAGTCATGCAAGGATTCAGACCAACCGATAAAGCAAGAATAATTGTAAGTGTCAAATAGCCCCCACCTAGAATTAGATGAGGGCTATAGCTATTTATCTTCGTCACTAACTTTAATAGTGATAGTTAGGTTGAAAAGATTAATCTGTTAGATCCTATCTTCTTCGTCTAAGCGCCGTTCAATCTCTTCATCAGTCAAGTCAAACTGGCGAGCGTATTCTCGTGCCCGTTGTCTCTGCGCATAATAATCCTGTTTGCGTTGCTCTCTTTCAAGTAAAGGATTCTGCTTCCCACGCCCTACATTTCGTAAGCTTCGATAAATAACGTAACTATGAGTGAAGTGAATAGCAGCATGATAATACTCTGAAGTGGATTTCCAAAGCCAAAACCTATGATCACACTGTTCACCTCCGAAAAGTCTTGTTTCCTTATATTCTAAAAAACCAGCTCTCCTGGTTTATAGCCGGCAGGCAATTCCTCTTCATATAAAAATTTGAAATTGTCATCACGCAGTATGGGTAAAAATACTTCGTAGGGTATACTGAAAAACGCACAGGTATAATTACTGGATCCGACCCACCTGCCTTCATTGCCACCAAAATTCAAACCTCTGGCAAATTTCGTATAGTTTGAGCAATCATGAACTGCTAAATCCCAGCTTTCTTCAACGGCTATTTTCATGAATTTCAGAGTTAATTCCCTACTCCAAATCGGAGATATATAGCCATGTCTGGAAATATACATGTTTTCCCCGTAATAATTGTCTATGTTATTGGCATTTAGGTGCAATTCTGCACAATTTATAAAATCGAGTTTTGTCTCTAAGATCGCTTGCTTCTTATTGAAAAAAGTTTCGAAGAACTCAGGAGTCATTGGCGTTTCAATACCTACATTTTCAATGTATTTTTTCGCTATTGCAATAATTTTAATCACTTTGTCCGAACAATTTGAGGCACCCAGTTTGAAACGCAACTCGTCAAGACCGGCTTCACCTAAAGCTTTCAACGTCTCTTCCGTAGCTAAAGTGCCATTTGTATAGAGATGTTGATGAATCCCTGCATCACTGAATTTCTTTATAACCGGATAGTATTTTTCAATTTCCATGAATGGCTCTAAATAAACGTAGGAAATGCCCGTGGGCTTCTGTTGGATGGAAAGAAGTAAATCAATGTCCTTCTCATAAAATATGTTGTTTTTCCCAGAGTTATCTGGACTACTTAACCGAGAAATCCGTGGTCTTTTTATGCTTACCACCGATCAAATTTTATAGACTTTTAAGGCCCCGTTTTAAGCTCGATAGACAACTGATTATTCGTTTTCCCGTTTCAAACATATTTCACCATAGAATTCAGTCCGGCGGTCTTTGAAGATATCAAACTCATACTCTCCAGGTTTGATGATGGTTTGCTTACTGCGGGCTTTTCCCACTTTGAGGTCAGCATAAATTATTTCCTCCTGATCCGAACCGGCTCGGGCCAGAAACCTGCCGTAAGGATCCACTATGGAACTGGCCCCGATGAACGACATCCCTCTTTCCATACCGACCCTGCTGGATGCAATCATAAACACCCTGTTCTCTAAGGCGCGAGCCGGAAGTAAAGTTTCGATAAAGTTTTCTGTCCCTAAGGGTAAATTGGTAGAATTAATAATAATATCTGCCCCTTGCAAGGCCAAAGCCCGACAGGCCTCGGGAAACAGGAGGTCGTAACAGATGATTAATCCAATATTGCCAATAGGGGTGGAATAAACAGTATACGGTATATCCCCTTTCTCTGAGAATCGATCGGCGCCAAGATAGATCCGGTGGGTCTTGCGGTACTTCCCAATGATTCCCTCAGGCCCGATTAGGACGGTTGAATTGAATAATTTACCTTGAAAATTTTCCAATAAACCGACTACCACGTAGAGATCGTGTTCGCGAGCTTGATTAATTATTTTTCCGGTGCTTCGTCCGGGAACTTCCTCTGAATAGATTTTAGCTTCGTGTAAGTCGTTGAAACAATATCCCGTCAGTTCAGCTTCAGTAAAAGCAATAAGTTTAGATCCATTTGCCGCAGCGATTTCCATCGTCTCCAGTATTCTGGCTAAATTGTAAGCTTTATCTCCAATACGGGGATTTGACTGAACTACAGCACACTTGAAAACCCGGCCGGTCTGAATTCCTTGTTTCATAATATTTATTGAAACACCCCTTTCTACCTCGCTTCTTTAGGCGGTTCAGATATTTGCAATATAAGACAATATCTTTCTTTTGTTGCCGGTTTTGTCTATCCTTCTCCTAATATTTATAAATATGAAGGGGTGAGCGGACTAATTTGCTACCTTTGATTTTCAACTAAGCTTATGTTCCTGAATTTTATAAAGGAGGGCCCTTCGCGAAATCTGAAGAAGTTTTGCAGCATGAGTGTGGTTACCGCCTGTCCGTTCTATAGCCTCGGCGATGTGACGTTTTTCTGCTTCTGACAACACCTCTCGTAAAGACTGTAAAGAACCAGTTCCCGAAACAACTGTGCCTTCTTCCACCTCTTCCAGCGTTATGCTAAGGGGAAGATGCTCAGGCAATATAACCCGATTACTGCTCATGATCAGGGCATGTTCCACCGCGTTTTCTAATTCCCGGACATTTCCTGGCCAAGGATAGCTGCGGAAAATGTCTATCACATCAGGGGTGAGAAACATACCATTCCGCCCTGTTTCTCCTGAAAAACGTTTTAAAAAATAATCAGCTAGTAAAATAATATCCTCCCCTCGCTCACGAAGCGAAGGTATACAAATTGGAACAATGTTCAGTCGATAATAGAGGTCCGCCCGAAAACGTTTCTCGGATATCTCTTTAGCCAAATCGCGATTCGTGGCTGCAATGATACGAACATTGGTGAAAAATGTTTTCGTGCCCCCAACGCGTTCAAACTCCTTGTCTTGTAAAACGCGGAGAAGTTTTACTTGGAGATTCGGACTCATTTCCGCAACCTCATCAAGAAAAAGCGTTCCTCCTTCGGCCAATTCAAATCTTCCGGCTTTTTGAAAAAGAGCACCTGTAAACGCTCCCTTTTCATGCCCAAAAAGTTCACTCTCTAACAAGCCGTCCGGAATCGAACCACAGTTAACCTGAACAAAAGGATTCTGCCGTCGATCACTTGTATAATGAATAGTCTTAGCGACCATACCTTTACCCGTTCCACTTTCTCCTGTGAGCAATACCGCCGCTTTTGAATTCGCAACTCGACCAATGCTTTTATATACCTCTTGAATTTTCGGGCTTTCTCCGATGAGTTTGCATGGGGCAGCCGTCTCCATGCTTAACACTTTCACTTCCTGAGTGAGATATACCACTTCTCTAACCAATCGCCGCATGTGAATAGCTCTATTCACAATAATCTTGACTTCTTCGAGGTTAAAAGGTTTTAAAATATAGTCGAAAGCGCCACGCTTCATGGTTTCAACAGCAATTTCCGAACTCCCAAATGCCGTCATCAAGATAATGGGCAAATCGGGTTTGATTTTGTGAATTTCATAAAATGCTTGTAACCCATCCATCTCGGGCATGCGGATATCAAGTAAAGCAACATCATAATAGTTTTCCTGAGCCATACGGAGTGCCTCTTTACCATTTTCCACGGTATCCACCCCATAACCCACCTTACTTATGGCCGTTTGAAGCACCAAACGCAAGCTCACCTCATCATCAGCTACTAAAACACGGACATTAATTGACATGTAGTGGGTTCCCCTCTCTTACTTAGATACATTTCCATAGGGTAAGCAGATTGTAAACGTACTTCCTATGCCAACGGTGCTTTCAACTCGAATATATCCGCGGTGAATTTCTACGATTTTGTTACTGACCGCCAGCCCCAGTCCAGTTCCTGTATCTTTAGTAGTGAAAAAAGGATCGAAAATTCTTGGTAAACTTTCTGAATCCATCCCTGTACCGCTGTCCTTGACGATAATCTCAACGCCTTCATTTGCCGTTTGTGTCGTGACTGTGATCTTTCCTCCTTCTGGGGGAAGGGCTTGCACCGCATTGAGTAATAAATTAACCAGAACTTGTTTAATGAGTTCGGCATCAACGGAAATAAGCCCGATGGTCGGATCAAAATATTTCTCCAGGACAACAAGCTCTTTTTTCAGACTTGGTGAAAGCAAAGAAAGCGTATCAGCCAAGAGTTCATTGGGATGAACGCATGAGACATTGTTTTTTGAAGGTTTGGCAAAATACAAAAGGTCCTCAATTACAACGTTAAGACGATCAACCTCTTTCAAGACTACATCTCCAAAAACCCGAGAGGAATGGTCCTTTGGCAATTCATCCACCAAAATTTGCACACTCCCGGAAATCGCTGTTAAAGGATTGCGTATTTCATGCGCCACACCGGCGGCCAGCTCCCCAACTGCAGCGAGACGATCCACTCTCCTTACCCGGTCCTCAAAGGCCTTATGTTCCGATAAATCTTTGAAAACAACAACCGCACCTAAGATATCCTGATTATCATAAAGCATAGAGGTACTAACACTGATGGGGACGATTGTCCCATCAGAACGACAAAATTCCTCTTCATACCCGATGAAGTTTTTACCGGTATGCAAAGTTTCTAACAGCAGGCCGTGAAACTTGGCGTGTCCAAGAAAAAGGTTGACATAGTTAATGCCAATCACCTCTTGATTTAGCCCCATTATGCGCCGAGCAGCATTATTTATGGCAGTTACCTTTCCGTCATTATCAATCGTAATAATTCCATCTACCATACTCTCCATGATAATTTCTGTATGTGAACGAGTATTCATTAGACTTTGTGCCATTCCATTAATAGCTATGGTAATTTCTCCAAATTCTCCATGAGTCTCTGGCAATCGATAACTCAAGTCACTACGCAAACCCCGTAGCCCTTGAATAATACCTTGGACAGAATTAGACACCCCACTTGCCAAAGGCATACTAATACCGAGCCCTAATAGTAAGGCGAGAGCTAACGTCAGATACATTACACCTTCCATGGTTTTTATCTGCTTATCTACACTTTCAGTCATTTCGTTGGCCCAGGCGTATCCGATGACACGATCGTCGCGAATAAGCGGAACCATGGCATTGAGGATATGACCCCTAACCATCTGGCCACGCGCAACCAGAGAGATCCCTTTTGCCATTACTTCACGACCTAAATGTTCTTTAGCGATTGATTGACCAATGGTTGAATTGTATTCAGAACTTGGTCCATAGGTAATAATGCAGTCTAGGTCCTTAGAATAATACCCAGCTCCTACCCCTGGATTTCCTGAAACAATTTGATCCGTAATCCCTGCCAACTTTGTATTGAGCAGTCGTACCTTTTCATCACGCAAAGCACTTTTAGCCTCTAATGGTAACAAGGTTTCAAAATCCCCTACCAGGTTCCCGTCCAACACCCGTGCAATGCCAAAGAGTTTGCTTTCCTTCTCCGAGTTAAGAGCTTGTTCGGCACGATGAATTAAAATATAGCCACTCCCTACCAGCGGCAATACCACTGCAAGGGCAAAGATAATCATAAGTCTAAGTCGCATACTAAATCGTCGCATGAAAACCCCCGTTCTTCACAATCGGCCTTGTCTTCTCTCCAAAACGAGAGCATATACCTCATTTATTCACAATTTTCTCACTTCTCATTATCGTATTTTTTTATTTCCCTGTCCACCCCTAGTGCGTTATGGATTTATTTGGATAATCTGTTTGTTTTATATACAGAAATGCTCTTTTTCTATTGAATTTAGCTTACTTAATATCCAAAATGTCTTTAATAGTAATTACAAAACAAAACCCCGCAGTAAAATACCACAGGGTTTACCAGTTTCGGATGAACCCCCCATTGGGTAAGTTCTCTCTATTTACGTTCTACTATCATTGCAATCCCTTGGCCGCCAATACTAAGTGTAGCAAGACCACGATGTGCTGTTTCTCTCTTCGATACCTTCTATTTGGACTATTCAGCTCGGTATGATAAAGAGGCCTCAGTACAGGCTTGCACTTCCTCGAAAGTTAAGCCCGGGGTAATCTCTTTAAGCACCAAACCCTTGGAGGTCACTTCCATAACTCCCATATCCGTGACAATCAGATTGACTTGTTTTGCTGCCGTCAAAGGTAATGTGCACTTCTTCAGGACTTTTAAGCCGCCATTTTTGGCGGTATGCTCCATGGCAATAATAACGCGTTGCGCACCAACGACCAGGTCCATTGCTCCACCCATTCCGGGCACCATCTTTCCCGGAATCATCCAGCTTGCTAAGTTTCCTTCTTCATCTACCTGAAGTGCTCCGAGAACTGTAGCATCCACATGCCCTCCTCTAATGATGGCAAAGGACATGGCACTATCGAAGCAGCAACCGCCCGGTAATATGGTAGCATATTGCCCTCCAGCATTAACCGTATCAGAATCCTCTTTTCCTACTTCCGGCGCAGGGCCGACCCCTAAATAGCCGTTCTCAGATTGAAGGATGATCTTTATTCCTTCCGGCAGGGCATTAGCAACCTTAGTAGGGATTCCTATCCCTAAATTAACGACATCCCCCGTGTTGAATTCTTGAGCCACTCGTTTAACAAGCCACTCCATTCTTGCTTCCTTATCCAGCGTTAGTCACCTCCCGCGGCTGCTTCTGAACCAAATAATCCACAAAGATACCCGGGGTCATGACTTCATCCGGGTCGATTTCCCCAACTTCCACGATATGCTCCACCTGAGCAATGACTAGGTCTGCGGCCATTGCCATGATTGGATTAAAGTTACGTGCCGCACGACGATAGACAAGATTTCCGGCCATATCCGCTTTATAGGCTTTTAATAAGGCTACATTAGCGTGAACAGGGAGTTCCAGAAGGTATTCTGTACCATTGACAACCAGCTTCTGCTTCCCTTCCTCCACAATCGTTCCAATTCCAGTTGGAGTCAAAATTCCTCCTAAACCCGCGCCTGCTGCCCGAATCTGCTCGACTAAGGTTCCTTGAGGTACCAGCTTCACTTCAAGCTCATCGGCTGACATTTGCCTTCCGGTTTCTTTGTTCGTGCCTATGTGGGTTGCAATGAGCTTACTAACGCAACGCTGCACGATAAGTTGTGACATCGCATCCCCGAGGATACCCGTATCATTGGCGATGAGGGTCAGCTCTTTAACACCCTTCTGGCAAACTTCTTCCAGAAGTTGGTCGGGGGCTCCACACCCAATAAACCCTCCGACCATTAGGGTCATTCCATGCTGAACCTTGCTGATAGCTTCTTCTAAACTCACTAATTGTGCCATCGTAATTCAACCTCTCTTAAAACTAAAACACCTAGATATAATAGCCTGTGAATGATTCAACTCTAATCAGACCACTCTGATGAAAAGATTAGAAAATTGGTGGAATATAAGGTACAGTTTTCGCCAAGATCCAAACCATGAAGATAACAACAGGTAAATGGAAGAGCAATTGTAAAATTGAGTATCCTGCGAGGTCCCTTGCTTTTACACCCATAATACCCATCAATGGTAGCATCCAGAAAGGATTAATAAAGTTTGGCAGGGCCTCTGATGCGTTATATACTTGCACGACCCAGCCAAGGCTAACATGCAATTGTTTTGCAGCTTCGATAAGATAGGGTGCTTCTACGATCCATTTTCCACCGCCTGAGGGAAGGAATAGTCCGAGAATGGCAGAGTAGATTCCAACAATGGCTGGGAATGTATTTTGAGTTGAAATGGAAAGGAAGAACTTCATCAATAAATCGGCCAGTCCAGAGCCCATCAACACCCCGAAAATACCGGCATAAAGAGGAAATTGAATGAGTACACCACCGGTAGCGGGTATGGCTTTAGCTGCGGCATTTAAGAAACTTCTTGGCGTCCAGTGCAATAGCATCCCTAACATCAAGAACATAAAATTGTACGTATTAAGATCGAGAGCAGCTAAAGGCCCTTTAGTAGAAATAATCTGAACGAGATAGATAAGACCTATGGCAACAACGGCAAGGTTCAAAATCGGGCTATACTCTAACCATTCCCCAGGCTTTTCCGCTTTGATTTTTACACCAGCGTCTTCCCCCGCTCCGTAGTTGACACCGGCCATTTCTGCCGTCTTGGCCTTATCTGCATTAGGGGTAGAGACAAAACAGATCCCAACTGACAAAACGATAAGCACAATAATCATGACCAAGTTTTGCCAAGAAAAAATAGTTTCCGACAAGGGAATCGTACCACTAATTTTATACAGCGCAGCAGGAATAGAGGATTTCGTTGTCATCAACAGAGCTGGTGAGGAAGAAAGTCCTAAAGCCCAAATACTTCCGAGTCCGAGGTATCCCGCTGCACCTATTGCCCTGTAATCAACCCCTTTTACCCGTTTACTCACTTCTCTAATCAGGATTCCGCTGAAAATCAAGCTAAAGCCCCAACTTAACAGAGATGCAACCATGGCAAAGAAGGCAACAAAGGCCACCGCGCCTTTCGGAGTTTTAGGTATAGCTGAAAGTTTAACAATGATCTTATGAACTGGTTTAGCCGAAGCTACAACGTAACCGGTAATAACAATAAACGCCATTTGCATCGCAAAGGGGACCAAATCCCAAAAGTGAGATCCAAAATCCACTCCGATTTGGGTAGGAGTACGCCCCATGAATAGTGCCGCCACTCCAACGAGAACCACCGCAATCGCCGCAAATACATAAGCATCCGGGAACCACTTTTCACTCCAATCTGCGAGTGCAAATCCCGCGCGGGCCATCAGCCCTTCTTTAACCTGATCTGTTTGACTTGTTTCCTTGTTAATCATCTTTCACACACCCTTCTTTTCAAATTACCCAGAAGATTTTCCCCGACCTCACCTTTACTCCTAGTTCTGTGATTTACTCACCAGCCCCCTGACTATCACTAACAGCAAATTCTATGCCAACCCGATTACCCAGGAGCATTCTTCAGAAAATTCGGAAGTAAACCTTGGTATAAGAAGGTTTCAGCCATTACGATTATTACATCAAAAACACCACCCGCTTTACGTTTAAACGAGTGGTGTGAAATCAAAGGTCTGCAAGTGTGAAAATTTATGCATAGTTCTGAATTTACAAAATATTTTATTTAAGTGCATTGGCCCTTTAAACTCCTTGGCACTGCCCGGCAAGCCTTTATTCAAAAATTCCTTAACCTCATCAATTAATGGTTCAAAGGAAATAAATCGGACTTTGGCATTTACTTTCCTCAATGAATCAATACGATACTTATATTGATCACTTTCAATAGTTACCCCTTGCCAGATGTTAGGGCTCCAAGCCAGATAAGGAGCAAGTTCTTCAAGTCGATCTGATCTTTTCGTTAGAACTTGGAAGGTATGCCGAGAAGCTTTATTCATAATGCCAAAAATCTTTTGGATATATTCTAAAGGGATGTCTTCATGGAAAAGATCCGACATAGAATTTACAAAGATTAGAGACGGCTTTTTCCATTTCAAAGGATCATTAAGCAGTATTCGTGGAGTGAAACCTCAAATCCATTAGCATATTTCTTGTTTCCCATTAATTTTAGACGTTGAGCCATGACAGCACCGTAACAGTTTTTACATCCATCAGATATCTTCGTACAGCCAGTAACCGGATTCCAGGTATTTTCAGTCCATTCAATTTTTGATTTGGCCATTTTATCGCCTCTTTTTACAAATTACTAATAAGTGTGTGTCAAAATGTGGTCTACTGCTTTTTACCAGTACCCGTTGCTGTAACGACTAGGTTTTTAAACGAGTGATGGACTTTAGATAGGAGGTCGTGATAACCCGCAATTTACCGCCATTGGCTGTGAACTGAGTCAGTTCATTGATGATTAACCATAAGCCACTCCACTTGATGAACGATACGAGAAAATCAATTCTGTCACTGCTTAAGATTTCCTTTTTAAGTTCGGAGATCATGCTGGGCTCATGAACCGCCCCAGTAAAGAGGGAGTGCTTACCTCTATTTACGTATTTTGGTCAACTTATCTATTTACTCTCAGGCAATTAACAATGTTAATCTATGGACGGTCCCCTTTGGCGGAAAAGCGAATTGCGGACAAAAAATCGCCCCACACTTCCATAGTGTAGGGGATAGCTTTTTCTGATTCGACAGGCACCGGTGCTCCTAGGGCCCCCTCTAGGGAGCAGACCCCTCCCTCGATCAGTAGTCTCAATCTTTTAGCACTTTAACTTCGTCTTCCGTCATACCTGTTGCTTTAGCTATCTTTGAAATCTCCATTCCCAAGTCCAAAAGATTCTTCGCAACTTCTGCCTTTCCTTCTACCTTTCCCTTCTGGATTGCTTCCCTCAAGCGGAGTTCTGCTTCTCTGACGGCCGCCATCTCATCTAAAACTGCCTTGCGTCTCGCAAAGTACTCTTCTCTCACATTAGGATCATCACTTGATTTCTCCCACGCAGCTATGGCCTGGTGCAAAACGGGATCTTGCATTGCAATCTCCTCCAGTGTTTTTAAAATTTCCTGATTTTCCGAACCCTCCAGAAGCAATAACCATCGAACCAAAACATCCTCCCAAGGGCTAACCTCTCTTCGTCGCCACTTTGAGACCAATTTAGGCAATTCCATGAAGTGCATTTCTAAGGCTTCCGTAAGTTGGAATCTCTCTTCGTCTTCGTAAAGATGAAATACACTATGGTAGTTCTTCGTCTGATTCAAATAATTAAAATCTAAAATGTTAATCGTGACCGCCTTCGCCAGTTCCTTGTAAGCCATCCCTTCTCGCATCTGCCTGGAGTACATTTCCGCCCAATACAGTGAGCGTTTCTCTATGTCGTATTGATTGCTTAATTGAATTTCTATGTTAATCTGCATCCTTCAATCGTCACAGCACGAACATCTAGAATAGACTTCTTATCGTCTCTGTATTCTTTGTTCAATTCTGGATTCATAAAAAGTGAGGTGTGTCAAGTTGGTTCCTCCACTTTACTCTTTTCCAATAATTCGCTGAAGGAAGTAAATAATTCATCGATTTGCTTTATCTCGAAAATTATTTGAGATATTGCCTTTTCAGGAGACGCGATAAAGATCACCTTCCTTTTCAAGGTATTGTGAAAATGGATCTTCCCTATCTAAATTAATTAAATCGACAGGACGACTTAATGTAGTCATTAATTTCCCTAATAGAGCAAAATAATTTTCGGGTAAACATCCTTTTATGGCAATATCTATATCAGAATCTTCCCTGTAAGTACCCGTGACCAACGAGCCGAAAATAAATATTTCCTTGCATCCGGCATTCTTGAGTATCTCAATTGCAGAGTATATATCTTTTTGAAATTCCTCCGGAAGCGTTGAGAGAAACTCGCTCATATTAACAACTCCCAAAATTTTACTTTAACACTTCCATCGTAACATAGTTTGAGAAGCTTGTCAGGATCGCAATTTGATTTTGATCCA
>NZ_JYNH01000145.1 GCF_000960765.1 Desulfosporosinus sp. I2
GGCACTGTCCACAAAATTTTCACCGCCATGTGATCTCAGGATGGCTTTTGCCATCAATACCTTTCCTGCAATCTGATTTTTTACCTTTGTCACAAATTTTCTCATCATGTTTTTGCCTCCATAAATCTATTATTTATTAAAAATCCCTGCTTTTTCAGTGAAATGCAGGGATTCTCAATCGTGTCAATTTGTATGTGTTGGCGTTCTACACAAAATTGGACGCTACATACTGCCCATCTGCATGCGGTCGGCCTGCTCCGGTTCTTCAAAAGGTGAATCTCCCTGAGTGGGTGCTTGACTCTGATTCATGTTCATTGCCTGCTGATAGGCGTTGATGACAGCATCATCAAACTGCTGCCTGAAAACTGCGGTCACCGGAAAACAGACGTCCTTATACTCTCCGTCGTCTGTCTTGCAGCTGGGCATGGCTACAAGCAAGCCCTTGCTGCCGTCAATAATCTTTATATTGGGAATGGCAAAGCAGCCGTTCAGGTTGACTGTAGCTGTGGCCCGGATGCTTCCTGAAGGACGGATGGAACCGATCTTCACCTCCACTTTCATGGGCAATGGCTGCACTACCGCGTTTTTCTTAAGGGGTTTTGCTTTGCCCTGATGATCTATGGGCCTTTTCCGCTGCTTATAGGTAAAAGAGGGCTTAATGCCTTCAAGGTCTTTGCGCCTCTTTACCCTATACTTCTCCGTGTCCTGTTTATACAGGTAGTACCATTCTTCATCAAAGCTGTATACCCACGCCATGCCTGTGGCATTCCCGGCCTTATAAATCAACTGATATTTAAAAATGGAATCCGGATAGGAGGCAACCCTGATCAGATCAAGCTCCAGTTTTTCCGTTACTACCACCTCCGGCACAGGCAGTCAAAAACACCAGCTGTCGATGCTGGTGTTTGAATACTCCCTGTGAAATTTTATTTAGTTTTGTATTTCTCTGTTTTTTCTACATGAAGAAAGCCCCGGACTGCGCTCTCAACAATCCCTGAAGTTGCAAGGGATACAGGCGTATCCCCTTTGAATAAAAACCCGTCATGCAACGAATAGTTTTCCGGCAGTTCTGTAGTGGAAGACTGTGGGTAAGCAGCTTGACCGACAATGCTCTGCTGCCTTTTCTTCTTAAACTTGCTCATCATGTTATCCCTTGTGTCTGATGATCAGTCAGCTTGCCTTCCGCACTGATCATATCCAGAATGGTGCTATAGCAGACATAAGCGTCATCAATTCCAACTTCCTCGGGCGTAACTTGCTTCCCATTCAGCTCAATTTCGCCATTCTCAAGTTTTTCAATAAAAATCCCCAGCAGCTCAAGCTGCCGCTGCCCATCCAGACAGTCAAACATATCCACCATCATTAATACTTCCTGAGAGATTATGTTTTTTTCTTCGTCCATTAATATCACTGCCTCCATTAATCTATATTTTGAGTTGCGGACTTGCTTTACTTATCCTATCTGCATGCCGTTGGTCTGCTCCGGTGAATCAAAAGGGAGATCGTCGTGGGTAGGTGCCTGGCTCTGGTTTATGTTCAGAGCCTGATGATAGGCGTTGAGCACAGCATTATTGAGCTGCTTCCTGAAGGCTGCGGTTACCGGGAAGCAAATGTCCTTGTACTCTCCATTGCCAGCCTTGTAGCTGGGCATGGATACAAACAGTTCCTTGCTGCTGTCGATAATTTTCACATTGCGGATGGCAAAGCAGTCGTTCAAGTTGACCGATGCGGTGGCTCGGATACTTCCAGTCGGACGGATAGAGCCGATCTTCACATCCACTTTCATGGGGAGGGTCTGTGTTGCTGTGTTTTCCTTGGCTGCGGCCTGTGTGTTTTCATTTTTCTTCATGGTCTTTTCCTCCTGCTCTTGATTTTGAGTACAAAAAAAACAGCCTCTGCTGTCGGGTTGGTTATAGGTTCATGGATTGACCTCCTTGCTGCTCCTGTTGAGACTCATGAAAGTCTATCTGCAGGAAGCCGAAGCGGTCGACATAATGGAATTCGCTGCCGTCCTTGTCGTATAGCTCAATTACATCGGACATGGACAGGGAGTGCCCTTGGAAATCGGGTGGATGGCGCAGATTGAATTTTTCGAAGATGGCATCCAGATCGTTGGTTTCAAGCTGGCCGCCATACACCACCTGATAATTTTCGGGGTCCGGTTTTCCAAAGCCTCCCTGGAGGAGTTCATTATACCCAATGAATTTGATCATTGGATCAACCTCCGGCTTGAGCTGGTAGATGCGGCAGAATTTGAGGATTGGTTGCTCATCGAAGTCTTGCTTCCCGTTTGCCAGCCGGTCGTACACACCATTTACCCATTCCACGGACAGCCCCTGCTTTGCCGTGAGGAAATCATTCAGCTCCCCGCAGTGAAACATGGGATCAACTACAGCCTTGCCACTGTCTATATAGCCTGCGGTATTGCCATAGAAGATGATGCGGTCTTTTTTGATAAAGATTCCAGGCATATCGGCACCTCCTTTACAGATTCATCCGCATTGAATGACCGGATTGCTCCTGCTCTGACAGGAATGCTTCCAAGTCTTCCTTGGATGGATGAATCATCTCGCCTTTGATGACCTCTAAGACATTAAAGTCATCCCGGTCACAGATCATGATTCTGTGCTGATAAGGTTTTTGCAGCTCCACATATTCCATAGCCTCTTTTTCACTGTAGAGCCCTACACCTGCCTTATATCTGCCGTTTTCAAGGAAGCTGTACCCGCTGTATTTTGGTGTTTGCTCACGTTCATTAGCAGAGGAGTGGGGCTTCATTTGCGATAGCTTCAGCCTTGCCCAATCAGGCAAAACCTCCGGCTTGATGGTGCCAAGAAAGTTTTCACGCCGCCACTCTGCATGTTCGTTGTCATAGAGACAGGTGGCAAATACCGCCCGGCCTCTAAGAGACGGGTCGCAGCCAAAGCCGGACCCGCCAAGCCACAGTTGGAAACGTTCATCGCGGTACTGATCCTTTAAGGTTTCGGGACGCATGACGATGATTTTCCCTTCATAATCCTCTTTGTAATAGCTGTCCTTGATGCAGTCCTCTACGGTAAACAGCTTTTTATCCATCGTTCCATCCCCTTTACAGATTCATCTGCGGAGAACTGCCGGACTGTATCTGCTCCAACGTATCCTTTGCCCAATCGGGCAGCAGCTCCGGTTTTAGCACCCCCACCACATCACTCCGGTTCCAACGCATCTTTACTCCATCGTAGAGAGAGGCTGCAAAAATAGAACGACCCATGGGGTTTGGTCTGCTGCCATTGCCGCCATCGCAGTAATAGAGTTGATTTTCTCTGTTGTGATACTGTTCCGACAGTGCCGATAAGGCTATAACAATCACTTTGCCCTCGATAGACATGGCATAACCTGTTTCAATGCAGTCCTCATGGGTGAAAGGCTTTGTGTTTTCCATTCTTTTTCTCCTTACTTTTGCACTTCAGTATTTTCATCTATCAGTTCAATCAGCTTTGCTGCAAGGGAAAGCAGGGTTTGCTTTTCCATGGTCTTTACCGCGGAGAAAACATACGCCTCCACCGCCAACGGGGACTGATCGCCAACCTCAATGAGGTTGACCTTTTGAGCAGTCACCCGACCTTTGTCCATGTCCAATTTCACAATGTCACCGTGGTTTATCTCAGCGGCACGGCGAAGCTCCTTAGGGATCAGCACCCGCCCTTTGTCATCCACCACCTTGTAAATGGCTTTACTGTCCATCCAAAACACCACCACTCCTTATGACACTGCGAACAGCTTCCGGGCTGATATTCAGCTCGGCAAACAGCTGGCACAGTTCATCGGGAATCATATCCAGCGGGTCTGCCGCCGTAATGATGATGGCACCCTCTGTGCAGACAATTTCAATGTCACTGCCCAGGGGGATGTTTGCTGCTTCCAGCAGCTCATTGGGCAGTGATATTTCCCCTTCTTCCGCTTCCATTTCTTCAAAGTCAGCAATGCCATTCGACGCAATTAAAAATTCACCAAGGGTATTGAGTGGATCGTCGGGAGACTTGCTGACACAGGCAAGTCTCACTGTATCACCGGGTACAAGCCCCAGGTCTTCCATGAGACGAGCGGGGATTGTGAGCTTCCCTTGTTGGTCCACCGTGCTTTCGATTTCAATCATTTTCATGGTCAAATTCCTCCTTAGCCCCATCATTGGAGCCTTTAATTTTCTAATGTTTTTTCATCATCGCTCTGTGTTGTAAAAGCCGTTTGGCCTATCAAAGAGACCCATCTGCACCGGTATGTCCCGCCTGCGTTCCGAGGCGTCATAGCTGGAGATGAGTACCTCCGAATATTCGCAACCTCCGTCATACCGCTGCGCCAGATTGTTCAGACGGGTGACGGATTCGATTTGATAACCCTCATATAGCTCCCTGATGTATTCGCAATCGTTGTAGGATACAAGAAAATTCCCTTCTATCTGGGCCAAGGTATCCCGGAGTCGCACATGGTCCTCCTTGCGGAACTCCACCTCATAGTGCCCCTCGGTTTGGTAGTAGGGCGGATCGCAATAAAACAAGGCGTTATCCCTGTCGTACTGACGGATCAACGCCTCAAAGTCTTTATTTTCCACGACCGTATTGGCCAGCCTGCGGGATGCCTCCCATATCAGCTGGAAGGCCCTTCGCACATCAAAGGGCTGGCAACTGTAGGAAGTGCAGCCGCTGCCATAGCTGTACCGAATGAGTTTAAAAAAAGCCGCCGCCCGTTTGACATCGGTCACTTCCGCATTCTCCATCAGCATGGCCTTTACTTCTTCAAACTCCAGCTCTTCCAAATAGTGCTGTGCAAGGTCCAGTTCTTCCTGTAAGTAATCTTTTGTGAATTCCTCTTTGCCTAGAAATTTTCGAAGGACTAGGAATTCATCTCTGGAATTCAACGGTAGAAATCCAAGCTCCACCAGAAAAGCTGCAGTACGCTCCTTGACACAAAAGAACAGGTTGGCAAGGTTGGAATTAAAATCATTGTAGACTTCCATGCAACGACTGTCCGGGCTTTTACCGAAGAGAACCCAACCACCCCCGCCAAACACCTCAATGTATCGTCCGTATTCTTTGGGCAGGCGTTCATAAATCAGTTCCCGAAGTGCCTTTTTTCCGCCTATCCAACTGATGATACTGTTCAATAAGTCATCACCTCCTTGACCTTAACTTGTCGTAGATTTTCTCCACATCGGTTTTCATGCAGCTTCCGTCCTGATCCCAGCAGATAAAGCCCACTCCGGCATAGGGACAACCTCTGCACTTCTCCGTATCCTGCGGCTCGGCTATGCTGTAGACCTTTCTTTGATCGTTTGCTTCTTTATCCGGCGTATTTTTGCGTATGTTCATCTTTTTCAACTCCTTCTGAGGCACAAAAAAAGACGCTGCCTCATCGGTGACGTCTTATGGTTGATTTTACATTTATTCGAATCCACTTATAGCTGCTGCTGTAGGATTTCCACGCCTTCGCAAACATCCAGATATTCATTTGCATTACGGCAGATGTATCCGTAGTCAGTGAACCTGCCCTTTTCCGCGGCGATCTTTTCTGCGCCTAAAGTGTTGTAATCTATAAATTGTTGCACCATGTCGGGTATATTTGCAGCCGCCATTTCCATGCGCATACAGCCATATTCGGCAGGAGTCCTCACTTGAGGAAAGTGATCGTAGCACTGTATATTCAGTCCACAGTTATAGTAATCACTCACATGGAGGGAGCCGGGATTCACGCCCTGAGTTTCATATTGAATAACAGCCTCCAAGGTCAGCCAATCCCTTTGATCGATTTTTTGAATGGTTTGGGCAAGGGTGTCCAATTCAACCAAACACGCCTCTTTCAAAACTTCCCGGTCAAATCCCTGTATAAGACAGCTCACATCGGCTATTTGCGCGTCCTCGATATCCTTTATCCCCAGCTTGCTGCAAACCAGCTCTTCTTCTCTTTTTGTCAGCGGCTGCCGCAGCCAGATCCCATCGTCCCCGGAGTTTATAGGTTTGAGTTTCACCTTGATCGGTATCGCTGCCCCCTGCATCACGTCTGGGAATGTTTGTCCATCGTAGGGTTCTGTGAGCTTGTAATCTCCTATGACCACATAGGCATGATCGAGGTATTGGCCTTTATCCTGAATCCTTTGCTGGAGCCCCACTTTTCGAAGATCGATAAACTCGATGAGATTGTCCGGCACTTCAATCCTTCCGGTTGTGAAGCAATAGGAGCCAAGCTGCTCGTCATTGGTGATGCCCTGCAACGTGAAATGATCAAGGTGATAGGTTAAATTGATCAGGTTTTTCATATCCGAAGCAGTTCCGGTTTTGAGGATATAGGCCATGACTTCCTGCTGATAGTCCGTGAGATAGGTAAGCCTTTCTGCGAGGAAGTTAATCTCATCCAGTTCATACTGATTGCCTGAGCTGCAGTTTATGTATTCCTCCAGCTCAAGGATAGGCAAATCGCATTGGGTGACAAGGTAGTGGAAGTCTTGCCTGTCATAGGGATTGATGACTTTCATCGCCTCCCTGATCTCTTTTTCCATCGCAGGAAGACAAAGCTTTGTTGAAATCTCTTGTGTAGAAGGATGCTCTGCCTGTAGTTCTATCCACATCCCTACATCTCCCCCATTTGCTGTCCTTGCGGTCTGGTACAAAATTCAAACACAAACTCTTTCTCGTTGCGGCAAATCAATCCGTAATCCGTGGATTTCACACCATCCTCTTTCATTTTGGCTTCCCCATATCGCCTAAAATCAAGGAGCTTAAAGGCCGTATCTTCGGGTGGAAGTCCGGAGGCTTCGTGCAGTGCGTGCCGTCCATAGTCCTCCGGTGAGCAAAGTGAGGAATAAAAGCTGTAGCAGTCCAGGTTTTGTGCAATGTCAATGGCCAAGTCTAGATCGGTGCAGTATTCATATTGAAGGGCAGCTTTGTACTTAGTGCCCATATTGCTATCTATGATTTTTGAAATAGCATTGCTTAAG
The DNA here is from genome assembly GCF_000960765.1 of Desulfosporosinus sp. I2. Classification (GTDB taxonomy): domain Bacteria; phylum Bacillota; class Desulfitobacteriia; order Desulfitobacteriales; family Desulfitobacteriaceae; genus Desulfosporosinus. Next base: position 6,968 of record NZ_JYNH01000145.1, read on the forward strand.
ATATTCAGCATTTCTATGTCCTCACTTTCAGAGAACACATCCTCGAAGCAGGGCATGCTGCTTTCGCAGTGGGTAAAAACGCAATCAAATAAAGAAGCCACCCCGATCTCCGACAGAGCAGAAGCAATTTCAGCCTCCGATGCAGGAAGCTTCAGCCAAGCCCCTTTTGCTTTTTCCGGTTCAAAACATCCTTCTATAAGATACAGCTTGAAAACATATCCGCTATCGTCATCGGGCTTGGGAATGTTGGTGCTGTCATAGACAACCTTTATATCCGGCTCTGATTGCACTACATAACCGGTTTTCGTGAATACACCCTTTTCTGCCTCTCTGTAGATACGTCCCACCTTTTCATAGTCGATGTATTGCAGCACTTTTTCAGGCACTTTCTCCAGCTCCGTTATGAACTCATTGTCCACATAAAATTTGCCGAGCTGCTCGTCATTGTACACTGCGAATGCTACATTACATTCGGCGAGGTTGTAGGTGAGGTTAATGAGCTTAACAAGGTCAGGCGCTCCCTCTATTTTTACTACCCCCTCAAAAGCTATTTTTTCAAAATCATCCATGCCTGCCAATCGTCTTGCGAGGTAGTCAAGCTCATAAAGCGAAGCCTTTTTCGGCAGAAGCTCGTTTAAGTAATCCTGCCCACACGCATAATCCACTACCGAAAAATCAGGATGCTCATCATCGATCCTTGCTTTTTCAAGGGCATCCTGTATTTCGGCATTCGTTGCAGGCAGACAGAGGTGTGCACCGATATAGGCGGAGTTATCGTAGAGATCATCTCTTAAAATCGTTATTTTTATTTCACTCAATTTTAATCCTCCCATCCATCAGAATTTAGTTTATCTGCATCCTTGCCTGCGACTCCGGTTCAGGAACTTCTTTTGCAGCAGGGAGCAGTTCCTGGACATGGCAGCTGGTACGTTTGAGAAAAATGGCCTGCAAAGCCAGAGTAAAGTTTTCCTCATCCAGCGTGTCGATCAACTCCGATGGGGTAACCTCCATGGAGCCGTTGAAAAGGTTAGCCGCCAGCTTGATGAGCTTTCTTTCACCGCTGGGAAAGTCTTGTTTGGACAGCATTTTTTCAAAGTCGATGCCATCCCTGTCGATATACCTGCTGGTCTTTTTATACAGATCGTTTTTTGTAGAGAGAAGCAGATACAGGGCAGGCAGGTAATAGCTGTCAGCCCTGCCATCGGGATAAATCCTGTTTTCCTTTTGTAAGCAGTGTACGACCTTCTGCCGGTGGACTTCATCGTGGAAATGTATCACACAATATTCCTCCTTATAAATGGCTGCAAATCTGCAGCACCAATAATACTTTCAAAAAATATCCCCTCTATGAAAGTAAAAGACCGGCATATACAAAGAAGCCGATGCACAAAAATACGGCCAAAGGCACGCTCCTTTGCTTTGTCGCTCTGGCATAAATGCAGGCAGGGATGACTGCAAAAAAGAGGATAGCTGCAAGTCCGTAAAGCCCGAAGCAAAAGCCCAAGGCTGCCATCAGCTTAATATCTCCCCCACCAACACCGCCCCATTTGAAAGCAATCATAAGAAGGCTGACTGCCGGGAACAAAAGTCCCGTAAATCTTTCAAGCAGGGGAATATATAAGATTCCTTTACCATTGATGACCGCAGAAGCAAATCCCACCATAAGAATGGCAATCCATGTCCAATCGGGAATAATCCGTTTTTTCCAATCCGTGATGGCAGCACAGATCATCGGGATGGCGTAAAGCAGCAGCATCATGGACTCCCCGTGGTGACATCATCGGAGTACATGCTGTCAACCACCTTCATTTTCAGGTTCCCTCCAGTAATCCATTTGGACAGGGTACCTCCGGGAGTGTGCACATCGGTGACAAGGAGCTGCACGATATAGTCCCTGTCATCGGGGAACCATATCGGGACATACTGCTTCTTGTATCGAAAGGGTGAGGTGGGATTTTCTTTGAATGTAAAATGGTCGCCCTCCTTCATGAGTGGGATGGCTGTTTCATAGCGGTACTGGGGCAGATAGACCTCGGCAGTCTGCGGCGCGGTAATCAGCTCCGGTCTGTCGTAGTTGGTATTTACCGAGGTTGTAACATTGATGGAGAAACCGTATCCCGATTTGATATAGCCTTTTGCCTTTGTTTCATAGTCAAGGACGGCATCTACTTTTAGCTCGGCGTAGAAGTCTTTCCAAACAAACCGGTCGTTTTCAAACCGCTGCTCCTTCCAGGTCACCCTGGGCTGCTCGCTTCTTTGCGGTGGTGCGGGAATTGTTGTACTCTCTTCCGGATCATCATAGGTTACATTTTTGATGACGGCATTTTGGATATAGGTATTGTTGGCGGTGGATGTTTCATTGTCCAGGACTTGGTCGGGATTGATGACCGCAATCAAGGTGGTGTTTTTATCGGCCTGCACATTGGGGGTATCCCATTTGACCGACACGATGTTGTAGGTGTCTTTTTCCATGACCACAGCATCGATGCGCTTGGACAGTGATAGCTCCGGGATTTCAAACAGAACGCTGACCTTCTGTCCGGGCGTAAAGTCCAGGCTTCCCCGGTTTGACACCTTGATGGTGCTGATGACCGTCTGGTTCTCCTTGTACCGATCGGGAGTGATCCGCTGCACATCCAAGTCATAGGGACGCTCCACTACGGCGAGCTCTGCCTTAGCCCGGTTGTTGCTCGTGTTGGTATCCCTGTACTCCGCAGGCGGCGATACCTGGGCCGACAGTCGGATGGTTGTGCCTTTTTCTCCTGCCTTGCCTTTGACAAGGAAGGCTTTAGTTTCATGGGCTTGGAAATCTGCCGCAGTCGGTACGGCTGAAACTGTCTTACCGTCAATGGAAGCGTTCAAGCTTACCCCTGACAGCGCTTTGTCCGTGTCATTGGTGAAGTACACGGTAAAGCTGTATTCCTCCTGCTCATAGACCGTGAGCGGGTAGGATACGTTCACCCATACATCGCACAGCTTTTCCGACGGCACCACCGGGTCGACGGGCGGATGTCCGGGATCAGGAGGGTTATCCGGGCCTGCTGGCGGGTTATCAGGATCATTGGGATTATTGGGCTTGTCGGGTGGATTATCCGGGTTTCCCGGCGGATTGCCGGGGTCAGTCGGATCACCGGAGGGTTTTGCCACAACAATAATTTTGGAAGCCGCGGTGTTATCAACCGGATTTTCATCCCGAAAACCCTCGGGTACTCCGATATTTGCCCACAGGTTATATACCTCGCCCACATGCCCCGCCTGTCCGGTGAGGGTATAGGTTTTGGTTTCCAGGGGATTGAAGGCAAGCGCTTTGGGAATTGAGTCTAAAACGGCATCATTGTTTTTCCCCTGTACCCCTGCATCCTTCAGCATCCTGTCGGAATGGTTGGTAAAGCTCACCGTAAAGCGGTAAGGCTCCCCTTCGTAAACGGTGGGCGGCGCTGCAATGCTTGCCGATACATCACACAGCTTTTCCGGGTCGGGGTTTTCCGCCGGTGGCGGATTTTCTTTGTCCGGTTCGGGGTTCTTCCCCTGGCTTGGGGTCGGTTCCGGTTTTTCCACCACCCGAATGACCGCTGTGGCGGTATTGTTCTCCGGGTTCTTATCTATAAATCCCTCGGGCACTTTGATCTGCGCCCACAGCGTTATGACCTCCCCTGCTTTGTCAGTATTCCGTGTGAGGGTGAAGGTTTTGCTTTCGTTGGGCGAGAAATCCTGCTTGGCAGGGATTTCTTTCATCTGCTCCCGGTCTACGGTGCCGATCAAGGGCACATCATAGGCAGGCGCTGCGCCATGGTTGGTAAAAACCACCTCGAAGGAATAGCTGTCCCCCCGGTAGACGGTTTCAGGGGCATGGATGCTCACGGAAAGGTCGTTGCCATCCTGTTTTTTAAACTTGAAGTAAAAGTCTGCCGCAGGAATTTGGGTGTTGATCTTTTGGGTAATTGCCGTTTGGGTCTGACTTTCCCCATCGGTGTATCCGGCAGTTTCCGGTGTGTAATCCCATTCCATACCTCTATAGATATAGTTGCGCGATAGGGAGATATCATCCTTTGCGAAGGTGACGCTGGTGGTCTGGTAGGGATAGAGGTATTCCGGCACACCCCTGTCCTGTGCCGTAGCTTTGCCGTACACCTCTTGCTTGTCTTCACTGCACCATGTGGCCTGAACGTCAATTTTTACAGGGGCTTGATAGGTGATTGCCGCGTTCCGCATGGTTTCAAAGGCCATGAGGCTCTTGGGGGTCCACTGAAAACCTGTAGTCAGGGCATCAAAATCCTGATTTGCATCATAGGTCCCGATGACCTTCCCGGTGGAATAGTCGTAAACCTCCACCACCAGACTGCCCTTCAACGTGTAGGTCCTGCCGTCGCTCCTGCCGATCAGCCCGGCAATGCGTTTCTGCTCGTATCCGGCGATGGTGTTGGCCTGCACCAGGTCAATGCGCTGGGGTGTGGGAAAGGTCTTTAGCTTGTCTGCTCCATCATAGACTTCCTTCAAATTCATCCCTACCGTGCGGTAGCGGATATTGTATGTGGCCTTTACCTGGAATACCACATTTGCGCTTATGGTGAGGACTGCGCCCTCATCTGTTTTCGCTGTCAGGGTATACACCCCGCAGGCCTCTTTATTCGGAATGGTCAGAATGTGGTCCGCCGGAATCTCCTGGGTTTGACCGTTATGGCTTAATTGTATTCCTGCCAAATTGCCCGCCTTTGCCGCAGCGCTGATGGCAATTTCTGCCGGAAACTGCTCCACCGCGATCACGCCGCTTTCACTGGTCAAGCTGTTTACGGGAGAGCGTATTTTCAGCGTAATGTCGCTGCCGGACAGGGCAAAGACTTGCGTTGAAAACAGCAGGCAGCATAAAAA
>NZ_JYNH01000146.1 GCF_000960765.1 Desulfosporosinus sp. I2
ATCTTTACTAATTGAAAAGTCAGAGAATATAATTTTTTCGTTATCCCTGATTTTCTCAATAATTTCCTTTATGATTTGTTCACTTATCATAAAAATTTCACTTCTCTTCACTTAACATTAGTAGTGTGTAGACTTTCCACAGAGTTCAATACCTATGTGCAAGGCAACAGAATCGCTACGTGATTTTCTTATAGCATAAAGAATATCGGTAATACCTTTCGGAAGAAGTCCTTCTCGTTTAAGAATTCTAATCCGATTAGCTTGGGTATTTTCCTCTTGGGGTTCTGGTATCTTGTCCAACGCAAACATAAGTCGAACAATAGACTCAGCAAATAACCCTAGTTTAATCAGGCAAGAATTTTAGTCCGTATATAGATATTTCTCTGCCATATTACCTAGAGATGCCAATAATGGCCATCTCTCTTCAAAAAAAGAGAAGTTCAATTTCAAAGATATCAGCTCCTACCTTAGTATTGCTTTTCACTTTGGTTGAGAATACTCTGCTCATATCCGCGTGTTATCTTGCAATTTCTTAGGTATTTATCTTTCTTCAATTAAATCTAGATATGTTGCATCAAACCATTCAAACGCACCAAGGGAACGATAGTGTTTAGTAATTTAAAAGTGTTAGTGCATTAGAATAAACTGCTTTTTTAATAAATTCCACAAAATAGGTTATTTTTCATTATAACATAAGGCTTCTACATATACTTGAGGTGCTTTCAAAATTGCTTCATGCCCTAACTTAATTATTTTTAATGACAATATGAGAATCAGCTAATTTTATTGCCTATAGTATATTTTCTTGTCAGGTGGTTAAACTAATATATTTATGAATGTTTAGATGAACTATTGAATGGGCATAACTGAGATAATCAATAATATGGAAGGTGATAAAGTGAAAGCTGACAATTGGATTATCAAAAAGGAACTGTCAAACCCTAAAAATAAGCAAATTGCGAATGAGTATCTAGGAAATCTAAAATCTCTTTATAAGAAGCAAACAATTCGTAATCACATGAGAACACTTGAAAATTTTCTATTAGACCAAGCTAAGGATATCGAGTTACTTGAACCAAATGATTTAGAATGCTGGCTCAAAGTTCAATGCGGTACTTTAAAACCGAGTACATACAATTTGAATCTTGGGATATTAAGAGCATTCTTTACCTATTGTCAAGATGAAGGTTACATTAAGAGAAGCCCGATTAAGTGTTTCAGGATGCATATTCATAAGCCAATTCCTAAATATTTATCGGATTACCAACTAGCCCTAATTAAATTTCATTCGTCAACACTTTCTTTAAGGGATAGAGCCATCATCGAATTTATGCTTTCAACGAGGTGTCAAAGTATTGAAGTTAGTAGATTCAATATACAAGATATTTCCTTACAGGATTGCAGGGCTTTCGTTACAGGAAAAGGAATGACAGGTCGCGTTGTCTACTTCCCCATCCTAGTATCTATAATATTCCGAGAGTATCTTGAAAATCGAACGACGAATGAGATTGCGTTATTCTTAGGTAAAACGGGAAAACGTATCACCCCAAAAGCTATTAATTCAATCATTCATCGATTGGGTAAGATTGTGGGGTTAAATGAAACACTTACTGCAAGTCATCTGCGAAATTCAGTTAGCTTGGAAATTAAGCCTTCCCCAGGATTTATCAGAGATAACTTTCAAATGAGTAATTTCCATTGATGATTTCGCAATGTCGAGAATAGCATAGGTTTTTGCGTCTGGACCTACCGAATCTTTCAATGAACAACGTTAGTTTTTCGACTCCCTATGCAATTACATGCCACCTTCCCCTATTATCCCGAATTATTTATTATTTTTTGCTCTCTTCTATCTTTACGTCTCCCATTTCTTTAAAGCCCCATTTAAGTAAAGTATTTGCAGACAATAGTAATATTTTAGGAGTTGTTGACTATTGTCATTAATCAAAAATCTATAGTATGCCCCTCCTTTGAAAACTCATTCGTTATTGATGTATAAATCGGGAAATCAGGGCAATAATACTTGTTCAAAGCGGTAATTTACGGATATAGCCTTGAAGTTAACGCTTGATTCCCACAACTGTAATTATCAAAGATAAGCTGGGAGGTGGTAAAAATGAATTGTAATGGTAAGGATGAGCCAAAGTTCGAGAGCAAATTCATGAAAAATCTGCATTCTATCGACAAACCCCTAAAGACTAGAGCTGTGGTGGCGTTTCTTAAATCACAGGTTGCCGAATTAGAGAACTCCTCAAATTAAAAGTTGAAGATATTATCTTTCAAAAATTGGAGGAATTGTGCATGAAAAAAGTCACACTGAGTTCCAGTGATTCGCCTGTACATTACGACAATGACAAAAACCATACACTGAAAGCTTCGGATATTTCGAATTTAAGCTCACTCTCAGATGTTCAAAGCAATGCAAAAACTGAGTTGCTGGACCATCCTTGTGTTCTAGGGGACAAGTTTCCCTTCAAAGTTCTCTTGTTTACTGATAAAGAAATATCAAAGTTGGAGAAAACAGCAATAGAAAAGCTGGAAATCAGTGATGCTACGTTGCTTACATTTGTATTTGATACTCGGCGTACAATTCAGCAAGCCATTAACATGAATGTTGAGAACGTACACTTTAGAGCTAAAAACAATTCGAAATTTGGTTCCAGACGAAGTGGTCAACTTTTGATGGAGATTGTTAAGGATAAGCCTGAAGGTAGCCCTGTATTTATCGACCTTTTAGGTCATAGGAAATCAACGGAATCAATTCTTAAAGTTATTCCTATTTTAGGCGAATACGCAAATATTAAACTAAACTGTCCAGGTGGTCATTGGCTAGGACCTCATACTCTAATAGCTTCTGGACCTCGTCAATACCGCCATTTTCACGCCGAACAATTCTTACGTGCTCAAAATGCAACACATTGCCGTTTACAACATGGGTCAAGTCATCTATAAGTTCTCGTCGTGATGGGAACAAAATACCTCATGAGTCAGTAAAAATAGATTGGTAGTTGATGGTTCGTCAAAATCAGCAACTTAAAGTTTAGTTAGCCAGTCCATCCGTCAATTCTTTCACTCCTATTTTCCCCAAGGAAATAGGAGTACGCGGTTTAGTCGTTTTTCTAAACTGCTGTAGAACCTAGACAAATTCAACACCTAACTCAAAGGGAGATATAGTGATTCTTAAGTCCTGCGTTCTGGAATTACCTAAATTCTATTCCATCAATGCAATGCTCGTAAACATAGTTTATTATTTCGTTTTTTTTGTACGTTTCATAAAATCTAATCAGCAATGCAGTAAAATCTCTTTGATACTCAATAGGGATAGTTATGATTCCTGCACCACTGGAAATCATAACATGGTTTGCTACGAACATACTCGTTCTTTTGTTTCCATCAAGGAACATCTGCCTTCGCATAATGTGAAGCATTAAGGTAATGCCCCTTTCTGTAGGGCTTTCAATCCTTAGAATGTCCACAAGCTCTTCTGTGATTTTGGATTCAATCGGCATGTCTGGTTTCCACGTCGTTCCACCAATAGAAACTGGAACATTTCTAATTGAACCTGCTCCCCTTATCAAGTTTGAACCTACATACTTATGAATCTCGCAGATATATGGAAAATCAATAGGATATTTAACGCTTTCTATAACAAACTGCCACGCATGTTTCAAATTATTAATCGCAACAACATCGTCTGCTTTTAGATTAGATACAATGCCACCATTGCATATAGCTTCTGTATCGGCATAGGTAATACGTATCCCTTCTAATCTTGCACTTTTCCATATATAGTCAACAATGTTCCGCTTTATAACAAAAATATTTTCTTCTGCCGTCATGTTAAACTTAGCCTTCACCGTAGCCATCCTCTTCCTTGACTTTTTCTGCTGACGTATTCACTCTTTTTCTTCTTCTGACTCTTAAGTTTAAGTTCTCTTTCACTCATTTAAATCCTTCCATAAAGTAAAATCTTAATAAAGTGCCGAGTGTGTACCAATAGGCAAAGCCAAGATTGTTTATAGTCAACGGATATCCATTATCCATTGACATAAACAACGATGGAACAACTTAATATATTAACCCAACGTAAATATTTATATACATTATCCATGTATAACTTATTATTAATCTGGAAAGTATATCCTCTCAAGGAGTATTAATCATCAAACAGTTCTAACAAACTGTTTTTGCAGGAACTTTCGGAGCAGTAACAATATTCTACAAAGGTGGTTTAGAAATGCCAACAACTTTACCAAATTTCATTTCTTATATGACCTATCATCGTTTATATAGTTATTTAAACCAAAGGGTCCTCCAGAAATTGGAGGACCCTTAATTAATTTTTGGTAAATTATTTTTTTACAAAAGGCGAAATTAATTCTATACTCCTTGAACTATTGAAGTACTTTTCAGTCAGGAAAATTCATGTAGTAGCTTTCAACTGGCCACAAAAAGTGGAACATAATACGAGGCAATATTGTTTTCTCAAAACTTGATGTCTTAGCCATCGAGCCACTTCATGATTAGGAGGGTCATCCATGAAACAATTATCAGAACACAAAAAGTTTGAAGAAAGAACTCTGGAAGCCCAAGCAAACCGCAATTTCCTTCTTGAGCTAATAAGACATAATATCAAAGACTATTCACTTCGAGATAGGGCAATTTTTGAGCTGAGTTTCTACACCTCAATTTCTAGTGAGGAACTAATTAATCTGAACACATCCGATATGGATATTGCGATTAGGACTGTCAGACTAAAAAGAGCGAAAGAAATAGTGTACATTCCAATCACAGATAAATGTGCAATTCTACTTGCGGAAATTTGTTTGCCCGTAGCACAAAGTCAAACTGAGGTTCCACTATTTATAAATCGTGAGGGCAAAAGGATTACCCTTAACGACTTATGGTTCATCAAAAGGAACCTTATGGGTGAGATTGGACTCGACTGTAATAATTGAATACTTTAGACTTGAACGATTTGTAAAATTCACTTTACAGAAACTTTTTAAAACAAGTAACATTCGAACATTGCGAAAGAGTTTACCAACATCTCCTGGAAAATTTAAGCCCCATAATTATTAGCAAGCTTCTCTTTATCCAACGACCTCTCCCGTATCTCTTAGTGGCAATATTTTCGAGATACGGTCGCTTAGCTTCTGTTAACCAATCTCTATGTTGAAAACGATAATTTACTGGTTAAAAAATGGAAGGTGATTAATAATGAGAAAGAATTATTGTGTTATTGAAAAGGAACTACCAAACCAGAAGAACAAAATAATTGCAAATGAGTATCTGAAACTCCTATTATTGCGGGGTATGACAGAACACCTGGTTTGTAAGCATAGGAGGATTATTGAGACGTTCCTCTTCGAGCGAACCAAGGATACCGAATATATTGAACCAGATGATTTGAGAAACTGGCTCAATACTCGATACGGTAGCCTCAAACCGACCACATTCAATGTTACTTTTAGGGTTTTAAATGGTTTCTTCACATACTTTCGAGAAGAAGGCCATGTAAGCCAAATTACAGATATAGCATTCTGGAGACAAACAACCAGAAAATCGGTTCCAAAATTTGCGAAAGAGTATGATTATGTAAAACTCAAGCCACACACCCTTGACCTCTATTTTGGGCATTGTTCACCATCAACAGTATGTAAAATTCGTAAAATCTCTGGATTAAATATTAAAGATTTAAACAGGATAAGTCATCCTATAAATCTACCTATTCACGTTACGGAATCTACCGAAGCATATCTTAAAGCTCCAGAAGAGTGATGGGATACTATTTCGAAGTAACAATTGCTCCAGCATTATTGATATTCCCATTAGGAGTTATTGGAATGACCTAATAATCCCAAAAAAGTTTGAAATACTTGAGGAATTGCAATCTATTCAGTGTTCGTGTGATTAGCACGCTACTAGGAACTGGAAAAATACTGTTATCTTCTTAAGTTATTGATTTGATTTAAATAATGTCAGGAGGATTAGAAATGGATACATTTATACCTAAACCTAAAATCTCAAAAGTATATGCTGAGATTGTAAATCGTCGTAACGAATGCATATATGACCTATTAATATCATGTGGTTTACGAATAAACGAATTGAAGCGAATCAATATTTCTGATGTAAACCTTGATAATTGTACCCTCAAAATTAGAGGAATGGGAAACAACGAATGGACTGTATTTATTCCTATTGAAACGGCCTGTTTATTAGAAGTTATTATAGGTAATCGAGATGATAAAGAGCCTTTGTTTGTTAATCGTTACAATAGTAGAATTTCCGATACTCATCTTGGACGCATATGTAAACTCGACAAATACGAACAAGTACCTTAGAATATGCCATTCCTGTCGAATTCGCTATACATAAGGTTTTATAATAAATTTCAAAATCGTAAGGAGAGTCAAGCATGAAACAGGTAAGTGAATTGGAACCAAGAGAGTCATTACTAGACCTCATTAGACAACAACTGAAAGATTATCCCGTCATAGTCCGAGCAGTTTTCGAACTTAGCTACTACTCCCCTATTTCTGCTCTTCAAATTATTAGCCTAAGTGTTTCAGACATCCACCTCAGAGAAAACTTAGTGAAGGTCAGAAAGAACGGAATTGAATCATGGATTCCCATTACATTAGAATGTGCAGAATTACTTGAACAGATTATTGATTCGAATCAACCAAATTCGCCTCTGTTTAGAAATAATGAAGGACAAAGACTTTCACTAGAGGAAATGTTTTTCATCAAAAGGCTTTTTTGGTATAGAGTTAAGCCCTAATTTGAGCGAATAATCTAAAGATGCGATATTCAGTTTTCTAGAATTTAAAAGGAGGAGATGGTATTTCTAATAAAGACTTTGAGTTTTCAAAAGAAGTAGAACTATTTCTTGAAACAAAGAAAAATGAACTCTCGCAAAACTCAATCACTCAATACCTGACAACCTTTAAAATCTTCTTTTCGTCATGTAATAAGCCCTTAGCTCAAATTAAATATGACGATGTATTAGGCTGGCTTGAAAATTTCAGTGAGGGTAAAGAGGATAATACAATCATTTGTCGTTTATCAAATCTAATGTGTTTATTTCAGTTTGCTTTAAGTCAAGGATTGATTACCAAAATTCCTATTAAAAAGGATTGGATACCCGCTTTACCTGATTCCTTACCCAAATTTCTTTCCGAGGCTGAACTCTCCAAGGTTATGCGGGTAGTTGATTCCCTTTCACTTAGAGATAGAACGATGATTAACATCTTTCGTTATACGGGAATCCGATGCTCAGAACTAAGAAATACGACCGAACGAAATGTTTATCTACATGACAAAATATTGACCGTTGATGGAAAAGGTGGCAAGCAAAGAGATGTCGACTTTAATGATGATTGTATGAATCTACTGAGCAAGTTTTCTAACCATAAAGGACAAAATGGACCTCTTTTTACAAATAAAGATGGGAAGAAAATCAGCACCAGGCATATACGTAGAATCGTGGCTAAAGTCGGTAAAACAGCGGGTATAGAGCGAGGCTTATCCCCTCATATTTTTCGGCATACCTATTGTTATATTTTAGTCAATAAAGGTGCCGATATTAATTTTATTGCGACAGAGATGGGACACGCTAATATTAAAACTACAAAAATATACTATCGCTTACAGCTATCCCGTCTGAAGGAAGTTTATCTCGCATGTATGGAGTGATATTACCTATGGATAGAGAATTAATTTTAGCAAAGTATCTTAGGGATAAACGTAAGTTAGCTCAAATAACTAAAAATTCCTATTGTCAAAGCATTCAAAACCTATACAGGTTTTGCCCCCATGAATTACGAAAAATTACTCATAAAGATATTATTGCTTGGCTGAATTATCTTCGAGAAAGAAAATCTTGTACTCCAGCAACAATCAGAGCACGGTTATCGGCAGTCAAATCCTTCTTTACCTATTTAACCGAAGAAGAAATAATTGCCTATAATCCTTTAATTGGTCTTAAAGGGCCTAAACTTGGAACGAAATCCCCCCCCACCCTTCCAACAGACGCCATTTTTTATCTAAGAGAAGCAACAATCGAAAATCTTAGGTTAGGGACTCTAATTGAGGTTTTGTTCGCTACAGGGGTTCGAGTAACTGAACTGATTAATATCAAACTTCAGGATATTTATTGGGATGAAAATGCAATTTTAATTACTATAGGTAAACGGAAATCACAAAGGTTCGTTTTCTTCACTGACATATGTCGTTGCTTAATGGAAGAGTATATCGAATCTCGACAAGATGATTGTCCTTACTTATTTATCAATCATCACAATAAACAATTGACAAGGCAAGGGGTTTTCTACTTGCTAAAAAATATCGCGAAAACCTGCATCGATACCAATATTTATCCTCATCTATTTAGGCATTCATTAGCGGCCATTCTAATAGAAATGGGTGCTCAATTGCAAGAGGTAGCTGATATTCTAGGACATAAAAACCTAAATAATGTTCGAATATATGCTCAATTCAGTTCCAAAGCACGTAAAAAGGTTTATGATAGATACTTTTGAAATTGAAGGAGGTTATAGAAATACTTATGATTGATAATCAAATAAGTCCAGAAAATTATAAGATGATTAATGAATTCCTTGAATTCCTTGAAGTGGAGGAGTATTCCACAAACACTCTTAACACGTATCGTCGAATATTGATTACTTTCTTTATGAGATTTAAATTCAGTGTTTCTGATATTTCATATAAAGAAGTATCAACTTGGCTCGAAAAATTTGAAAAAGGTAAATCCGCAAAATCTATTAATCTTACCCTTTCTGCCTTATCGTCTTTCTTTAAATTTTGTTACAACGAACGCTACATCACAAGATTTCCTATTAAAAAGATTTGGTTTTGCAAGATTGGTGATTCAATGCCAAAATATCTTGACAAGTCAGACCATGCAAAAGTTCGTATAACAGCCCAAAGACTATCAAATGTAAGAGATAGAGCTATAGCAGAACTTTTTGATGTTTCGGGAATCAGACTATGTGAACTTCACGGGTTGAATAAAGAGGATATAAATCTTATAGAACGAACCGCACTTGTCCTTGGAAAAGGCAAAAAACAGCGATTGGCAAATTTCACAGAATACTGTGCGTTTCTCCTTGAACGGGTCATGAATGAACTTCCCCCAGGTAATGGTCCACTATTTGTAAGTCTAAAAAAGACTAGGCTCTGTAGAAGAAGTATTCAATATATCATAGAAAGAATAGGTAGAGCTTCAAACTTAGGTCGAAATTTACATCCGCAGATTTATCGTCATACGTTTGCAACGGATTTAGTAAACAAGGGAGCAGACCTACAAGATGTTCAGGACGAATTGGGACATGCTAGTCCTGATACGACGAAAATATATGCCCGTATACTTCAACCAGAAATTCTGAATGTTTATCGTAGATGCATGGAGTGAGGTAAGAACAATGAACATCAATAATATAATTGCTATGTTTTTCAGAGATATTGGTAATAAATATGCTGAACTATCAAAGAAGAAATTGGATAGTTCAATCGAAGATTTTTTTACGTTTAGAAATATAAATATAGCAGAAGTTAACAAAAAGGTCGTATTAGACTGGTTACATTATCTAAAAAAGGATAGAAGTTTAAAACCTTCTTCAATTAATTCAATGTTATGGGGAATCAGAACCTTTTTCGATTATTGTGTTGAAGAAAACTTCCTCGAAGAAAATCCTTTTCGTCAAATAAAACCTCTTAAGGTTGAAAAAGCACTTCCCCGACCTATTAATAACAAAATATTATTTGCTATGAAGGATGCGTCATCAGATAATATTAAATACCGAACAATCATAGAGGTTTTTGATTGTACAGGAGTACGTATAAGTGAACTCGTAGGAATAGATTTATCGGATATAAAATGGGATGATAGAATTATATTGATTCGAAATGCCAAAGGAGGTTTTGAAAGATTTGTGCCATTTACTTCAAAATGTGGTGAGTTAATTAAGGAATATTTAGCAATTCGTCCTAAGAGCAAGGACAGTGCATTATTTCTGAACCAAACTAAAACCCGTTATAGTAGAAGGGGTATTCACTATGTTATTACTAAATACCGCCAATTAGTTACTCCTCATAATCGCGTCACACTACATATGTTTCGCCATACCTATGCGACTAGGTTAAAAGAAAAAGAAGTTTCGACCCAAATTATAGGTGCTCTGATGGGGATTAGGGACCTTAGAAACGTTGAAATTTATGCAAATTGTTCCAATAAGCTTCGCAAAAAACGATATGAGAAATATAAACGATAAATTTAGTGAAACCAAACATTTAAAATGTTTGGTTTTTGTTATAATAAATCAAGGTAGAATAAATGCAATTAAAAGGATTCTTTAATGGTAATTTAAAAAGTACTTTCTCAAAATTATAGTTTATCGACGGCTAAATAACTTAATCTAACTATAATGCTCGAATATAATTAACTCAATTTGGTCATATTAAAACATCTTATCCTACTCTATAAAAACCTCTGTTACTTTTGAAAAAATTTTCAATAAATAAAGGGAGGAGTATCGTATAATTTGTATTATGTGCATAGTTGAAGTTATATACAGGGGTCTCAACCCGCACCACAAGCGGTTTTGAGACCCCTTCCCTCTTGAACAGAATTTCGTACAATAGATATTATGTAAAGTAGCATAATTAATACCGTAGGGGAGTAGTCGCATAATAGCTTGTAATTACTTGATTTTGGCAGCATCAAGTCATCAGGCTATTATTTATGAGCGCTTCATAGCATTTTTGTGTGCAACTTATGATGTCTGACGCTACTGACGTTTGTTTTAACTTCTGACAGTAATCATTGACGTTTTTCATGGATAGCTTAACACAACATAAAAGTTCCTTTAACCAATTACAAAACTTAGGCTCAAGGAGCCTCTATAAGGCTTTAAAGATATGAGCCCAGTATGATTCAGCTTAATCTACGAGACCAATAGCCATAGGGGTTTATAAATAGTTGAGGTCATATTTAACTAATGAGACAATTTCAATGTATTTCATTAGGCTTGCTGACCGATTAGATGATGAGGATTCGACTTGTTCAAGCGAAAATTTAACTTTCTTACTAAGAGCCATTTTTGATGTCTTTTTAACTATGCGCTAAAATACTCTTTATGGCATAGTTGAATATTGTAACGTTTATATATAATAGCGATATCATCTTTACTTCTTACTCTTTGCTATGTTCATTCTATTTACTGACGGAGGTTCGGTTCTATGAAAGATAATCATGGATTTACTGCTACCCTTCCCCATTTCGCACAAGATTTTATTAATCACCTTGCTGTTATCAATAAATCAAGAAATACTCAATATGCTTATACCAATGAACTTCGGTTGTTCTTTCAATTCTTCTGTGATTCCATGCCTACCTTCCCCTCTTCACCCGTAGGCATAAGTTTATTACTATTGGAAAATATCGGTCATCGTGATATAGAAGCTTATTTGAGCTGGGCCAGCATTGAACGCAACAACGGAGTCCGCGCACTTGCTCGAAAACAAGCAGTCATAAAATCGCTTTATCGATATTTACTACGTGAGGATATGATTTTTAAAGATGTTACTATCAAACTAGACCCTATTAATGTCAACCAAAAGCTTCCTAAAGCTCTTGAGCCTAATCAAATTGCTGACCTTACTGACGTTTTGCAGAACGGAACTGGTTTGTCTAGGGAACAGCTCAAATATCATGT
>NZ_JYNH01000147.1 GCF_000960765.1 Desulfosporosinus sp. I2
GTTATTCAAACTTCTTAACTTGAAGAAGATGATTCGCTCATGATTTATTTTGAAACTCTTGTGAGTTTCTCTCATTGGCTGTCCTTGTTGTTTAGTTTTCAAAGACCATGACTCGAACAGGGATGTTCGAGATTAGAGCAGCGCCATGGATGGCTAGCTGCCGTGACGGTCTGGGTGTCACCGGAGCCAAGGATGGCGGGAGGTGACCAAAGACCATAATCTTTTTGGCTGTTTAGGCCGGAATTACATATTAGCATTTTCAACTCTCGTTGTCAATAACTAATTTTCATTTGTTTTGATCAATTCGCTTAAAGCCTTAACTTCTTGCAGTTTCGATCGTAGTGCGTTTTGTGGCACTCAGTTATAATACCACTTTCAGCATATGCTGTCAACAACTATTTTAACGATTATTGCTCTCGGGTTCTACTCGGTGGAGCAACGCTTTTTATAGTATCATTGACCTGAAAATATGTCAACCATTTTCCTCTTTCATTTTATTTATGGTTATATTTATAGTTTTATTTATTCTGTCTTCTTTCCTTCACCCTTCTCTCGTACAGCGCTCGTCGTTACATTAGCTCTATCGATCTATGATTTATGTATATACTTTCAACTTATGTTGTTACCTTGTCCTTGTTGGGGAAAAATAAAACCAAGCTCAAGCTTAATGCTGCCACAACGAGCAAACCCCAAAAAACAAAGTTTAGAGAAGTCGCTAATGCCAATGTCATCATATTTAGAACATCATTGGGTAACGCACCACGCTTAATTGGGTCAAGTAAAACATTGATTACATTTACATTTAAGGTATCACCACTTAAGCCCCTCAAATAATTTGTAAGCTTAATGTTTAAAACTCCACCTAGAAGAGCGGCACCCATTGTACTCCCTAAGATATTCATAAACATGTTAGAAGCTGTGGCCACTCCGCGCAACGTCGCTAAATTCGAAACCACAATCAATGGGTCTTGCCAAATCTGCAGAGGCATAATGGGTTCATCAGCACGTCTTTCCTGTAAGACAAACATAATAACTCCGATTAAGAATACGGCTACTAAACTAATAACTGGGGCAGAAATCCACGACCAAACAGTTCCAGCTTGAATGAACACAATCATCAAGGAACTAATTGAAATAAAAATTAACATCGATCCAATATGATCGATTTCATGTTCTTGTTTTTGAATTGTTTCTTCAAGGAAAAACTAAATTCCGCTTAGTCATAATATTGGAATATTTTTTGATATCTATAATAATCGCAACCTTTTATAATTTGATAGCCATCGAATTAATATTAGCATATATTTTGTCATAGACTTGCTGTTAATATCTGGGCAATTTACTTTGTTCCAGATAATAATTCTCAACGCCTATTTCCTTCATTCGATTGTTTCGCTCCAGCCATCTTTCTCTGGTCTTGCCTTCAAATTGTTTGTCACATGGATATTCGTTGCATGCAAAACAAAAATCCACACCATGTTGTCGATGACAAGTTTTGGCATGGCATTCGATAGGGCACCGTAAATTATCACTCCGGCAACCACCACAAGCTCCTTGGGCAAAGTGCTGTAGAAATTCGAGAAATATAGGATATTCATTGAAGAGGGGGTTATTTACCGACTTCAGACTTGCCACTCGTTCATAACCTCTAAGCAGATATGCCAGTCTCGCACTTAAACTCTTGATTTCGCCATTTTCATAGTCCGCGCATCTTGTACAATCCAATCCACAAACAGCTAATTCAGTTCTAGTCGCACTATTCATTTTTTTATTCCCTCTCTCTTCTAATTATCACACAGAGTTTCAAAGTTCTTAACCCTCGGCGACTCCGGGACGACCTTGAAGCGTCATCATAGTTGCTGTCATTGTGGCAACCAATTTAGGCTCTTCTGAACCTAGAGCAAAAACTTCGCCTGAGCAAACAGTTATAGTCCGCCCCGGCTTGACTACCATCCCTCTGGCTACAAACCTTTCGCCCTTCGCTGGGGCAAGAAGATTAACCTTAAATTCAACTGTCAGGACCGAAGCGCCGCCAGGCATTAGACTAAAGGCCGCATAACCGCAGGCGCTATCAACGATGGTTGTTATGATGCCCGCATGCAGGAAACCGTGTTGTTGGGTAAGATTATCACGAAACAGAATTGAAATCTCAACTTCACCCGGAAGGACCTTAACGAGTTCCGCACCGATTAGATTCATTACCGATTGCTGGGCAAAACTTGATTGAACACGGTTTGCAAAATCTGGGGTTTGTGGGGTAAAACCACTTTTTGATTCCGCCATATTGCTCACACCTTTCTTATATATTTCACAACTTACATGGCTTGTCCACTTCATGAAAAAAGCTGATTATAAGTAGTACTGTCTTTTGTAAACTATTCCTCCCTAAGTTAGCGAGGACATATATTCAAATGCTGTTATTCCATATATGCTTTTAAAATGCTTATTTAAATGTGTTAAATCAACAAAACCACATTCTGCTACTGCCGAATAAACATCTTTGTTTTTTTCTATTAACTGCTTTGCAAGTTCTAACCTGCAGTTTACAAAATATTGATATGACGAAATTCCAGTACCGGCTTTAAACATTCTGATAAACTTAAATTTTGAAATATCAAGTTCTCTACAAATGTCATCAAGTCTTAGTACATATTCCAGGCTGGAATGAATCATATCCTTTGCTTTTCTGGTTAGATCATTATCCTTCCTGTAACTCATAAAAAGATTGGGCTGGGTAAAGCTATCGGCAAGAGATAAAAGCAATTCACAGCACAATGCTTCAGCTTTTCCACCTAATATTGCACAAGAAAGATTTAGTATTCTTTGTTGAAGCCTGTAATTATACACAATTGGAGAAGAGAAGCGGACTATATCCTTCTTTTCAAGAATCTCTAAAAACAGTTTCGGCTCAATATATACCATAACATAATCAATACCTGTCTTATCATGTGCCATACCGTCATGCGGCTATTCCGGATTAAAAAGCATAACACCATTTTGATATGATGATTGTAGACTGCCATCTAAGATATACTGCTGAATACCTCGCAGTTTCAACTCCAAAATGGAACCCCTTACTTTCTGTAAGTGAGGGTCTTGAAAACTCAAGAGTATCTTTTATAATTTATGCTTCTCTAAAACCGCCCGTATTGTAAACCATTCCACCTCGTCGGACAGAAGATCCTTAATCGGTCTTAATTTTCCGCTTCCTACTTTTCCTACAGCCTCTAGAATGAGCGATTCATGTTCAAAAGGAATAAAGTCATCCCAGGGCACTTCATGACCCTCCTGAAAACATCGTACCAGATGATCCTGAACTGTGAGGATAGTCATATTCCTAACTTTAGCAATATCCTTTAAGGAGTATCCTTGTTGATAGAGTTGAAAAGTTTGAATATGGCTGGAAATTTTACCTTTAGAACGTTTTTCAGAATTAGAAATTCCCAATGAACGGTCGCAGTCTGCTTGAATATCTAAAGGCTCAGAAGGTTGGGATTGGGATTTCGCAATTGAAATACCCTGCTCATCTCCGAGGAAATTCCGAATTTCCTCTAAAAACTGATCTCCGTATTTTTCCAACTTCCGTTCCCCAACCCCACTAATCCGAATCAGCGTGCGCTTATCTTTAGGACATACCTGGGCCATTTCTCTTAAGGTCGTGTCAGCAAAAATCATATATGGGGGCAAGTTTTCCTGGAGAGCCAGTTTTCTGCGAAGCACACGCAAAGAATCAAATAGACTAATCTCTTCCACTTTTTCGTTGGAAGACTTACGGGATATTCTTTGTGTAACCTTTACCTCCCCTTTTAAAACGGATAGTGCTATAGGCAGTAAGCCGACAACCGGGTATTCACTACTCGATAATTGCAAATAGTTTTCCGCCACTAAATAATTAATACGATCTTTAATTTCTTGGAGTGGGACTTTGCTCATAATTCCATGTGTGGAAAGTTCATCAAAGCGGAGTTCAAGGATCTTTGCTTTGCGTGATCCTTTTAACACCTCTGCCACCATTCCTATTCCAAAACGTTCCCGCATCCGATAAATGCAGGAAAAGATTTTCTGAGCCTCCACTGTAATATCAATCATTTCACGATCATCATTACAATTACTACAGTTGCCACATTTTTCTTGAACGTTTTCTTCATTAAAGTATTCCAAAATCGTCTTGCGCAAACAACGTGGGGTATGACAATATTCGACCATCCCTTGAAGTTTCTTGAACTCATTCATTTTTCGTTCAGGTTGAAAGACACTCTGTTCAATTAAATAACGTTGTAACACGACATCTTGGGAGGAAAACAGCAATAAACATTCTCCAGGGTCTCCATCCCTGCCAGCACGTCCAGCCTCTTGATAGTACGCTTCCATATTTTTCGGCATATTGTAATGGATTACATATCGAACATTCGATTTGTCAATTCCCATTCCAAACGCATTGGTAGCTACCATAACCGTTCTTTCATCAAAGAGAAACTCTTCTTGGCTCTTTTGGCGATCCTCGTCATTCATCCCCGCGTGGTATTTTCCGGCTTTAAGACCATTTTTAACGAGAAACTCTTGCAGGCTATCTACCTCTTTACGTGTTCCAGCATAAATAATACCTGACTGGTTCGCATTCTTTTGTACATACTCTAAAACGAAAACCCTCTTATTTTCCCCACGTAATGTAAAAAAGGTAAGGTTCGGACGATCAAAACCTGTGACAAAGATGTTTGGTTGTTCTAACTCTAATAGACGGACAATGTCCGATTGCACCCCTTCAGTTGCCGTCGCCGTGAAAGCTCCGATCAACGGCTTCTTTGGTAGTGATTTGATGAAGGGACCAAGCTGAAGGTAACTCGGTCTAAAATCATGTCCCCACTGAGAGACACAGTGGGCTTCGTCGATCGCCAAAAAGGAAATGTTCAGAGACTCTAGCAGAACACGGAAACTCTCCGATTCTAATCGTTCAGGCGCAACATACAATAGCTTAAATTCCCCATCAGCTGCCCGGTTAATCCGTGCTCGAACTTCATTAGGAGAAAGCGAACTGTTAATAAAAGTAGCTGGAACCCCATATTCTAGCAGAGCATCCACCTGGTCTTTCATGAGAGAAATTAGTGGGGAAATGACAAGAGTGGTTCCTTTAAATAACAGCGAAGGAATCTGATAGGCCAAGGACTTCCCTGCCCCTGTTGGCATGATTGCTAAAGTATCCGTACCCTGGAGTAAACTTTCAATCACCTTTTGTTGGCCATCCCGGAATTGAGTATATCCGAAATACCTTTTCAAGATCTCCAAGGCCTTTTCCATCATAATAAGAACAACTCCTTAAGTTAACTAACTTATTAGCTGTCCTTATTATAACAAAAAAATAACCCGTTAAGCGTTTTTTAAAGCCAAACCCGGTTAAGATTCTTACTTCCAAAGGCTAACTCCAACCCTTAGTACCAATAAGAGGAACAAAACGCACCGACCCCAAATCTTCTTCCAACAATTCTTGATTTAATGTTTTCTTAATGCGCAGTAAATGTTGATCTTCCTTATTACCTACTGGTATAACTAAGCGCCCCTCCGGAGCTAATTGTCTGATTAAGGAATCAGGTATCTCAGGGCCTCCTGCCGTTACCAAAATAGCATCATAGGGTGCTTTTTCTGACCACCCAAGCGTGCCATCCCCCACTCGCACTTCAATATTATCATAGCCCTGAATATTAAATCGTTCCTTTGCAAGTTGGGCGAGTATACTATGACGTTCGATGGTATAGATTCTTAAAGCTATTCGGGAAAGTATCGCAGCTGAATAACCAGAACCCGTTCCTATTTCCAAGACTTTGTCGCTCGCTTTTAAATCTAAAGCTTGAGCCATAAGGGCTACAATATATGGCTGACTAATTGTTTGCCCAGCCTCTATTTCTAGTGCGCTGTCATAATAGGCGAACGCTTGTTTATCTTGCTTTACATACCTGTGTCGCGGAACCGTGAGCATACTATTGATCACAGCCTCATTAGTAATGTCTCGACTCTTGAGTTGCGTTTGAACCATCCATTCACATTCCGCTTGTCGACCATCAAAACAATCTTTCGTACTATAATTTTGGGTCAATTTTCTCAACCTCACTAGTTTTTTATAAAATTTCAAACCCCGGCTCAATAAGTGGGGTTGCTTCATAAACTTCAATAGGTAGTCAGATACTTTATGTATCATAAAGTCTTTATGTTCAAGCTATCTTTCAACGATTTACTTTATCAGTTTCCCCGAAATATATAAAATTAACAATATGCATAAAGAATATGTCACAACGATTGATACTACTTATGATAAATATAAATATTGAGATTATCGACCATGCGATCTTATAGAAGAGACCTAAAGACAAAAAGAACATTATAGTGATCCATCACTGGATTAGGGTTATCCTTTGTCGGTTGAGGGAATACCAATTCGATTTTGAATTCTAGGTCCACGCAGGATCTCTCAAAGAAATTATCGGGCCCGTTTCGACAACTGTTTCGTAATCGACAACGGAAACTTTAGAACGGACCTTCAGCTTAGATTGACATTCTTCCAGAATTCTCAAGCTATCCTCTGAGTCGCATACTGGAAGTTTCTTGATTTTAAATAGTAGTAATAAATTGATAAGCAGAAGATAGGAAGAAATCGCGCTGACTCCTATCATCCAAGCGAGAGCTGAAGTATGCCAATTAAGCCATGTTTTTGCGGACGCAACTGGAGTCGGTTGCAGATTTTTTGGCCCAGTCAACGATTCCGGCCTGCTATTTGCAGTATTATCAGTCTGAATCTCAGTCGTTGAATCTGCTTTACTGGGCATTGATAATTGTGGTAATTCAATCACCTGTCAACTGGTAAATAATTAAAGACCACGCCAACAGACCTTAATACAGTTACCGCAGGCTAGTTCGCCGATAGTGATTCGGTTATTCTCGAGCTGTTGCGCACAGGAGACGATGTCTATCATCGTTTCGTAATTAGTGCCTCTACTCCACTCTTTTCCAGAAATCGCACCAGCCGGACATGCTCGAACACAGGCGATGCAGTGTCCGCACTGTCCATGGATATATGGTTTTCCAGTAGCCCAGTAAGGAGCATTGGTTAAGACTGTTGCCCAACTGAGCCTAGGTCCGTGATAGGGATTAATCAACAATCCGCTCTTACCTATCCAACCTAGCCCTGCACAGGTTGCAGCTGTCTTATGAGGAAAAAGGGGGTGGATCCTAGAAATCAATCGGTCCCGTTGTTTGCTGGTGTCAGTGGGGATCTTCAGGAAGCGCCAACCATCATCCCTGAGCTGTTTAGAGATCTTTTTCTGGATATACTCAAACCTCTGTTCTATTTCCAAAAAACGGTATTCATAGATCTGGTCTTCAGCCTTCTGTTCAGGATGAATTAGAGCGAGGGAGATCGCCGTGGATAGACCTTTTAAGTCAGGAGGCAAACCATCACTGACATCCCCTATGCCTACGATCTCGCACCCCCATTCCTTAATTTTTTTCAATAAGCTGGCTGGATCCAGTTTATCCTGGGCTAGATTCTCCTGTTGGCTCACACGCCAACACCTCACTCTCCCCAAATAATCCCCTATCTAATTGCCATAGGGATTTCATAGCATATCCTATTAGTATTCAATCCCTCTACGGCTTGGTACCCCTTGGAGATAGGGATGTTTACAAGCTTTTAACTCCCACCAAGAATCGGCAAACTCGAAAATTTCCTCTGGCATTCGACGTCCGGTTAAAATCCAATGAGGATAACTGTCCTTTATTAACCCTAGAAGTATTTGCAAGTCTAAAAAACCATAATTAAGGGGGTAGCTTATCTCATCTAAAATAATAACATCGTATTCCTTTTTTTGAAGAACTTCCGCGATATAGTTCAAGGCTTCTTGAACCAGTTTAAGCGCAACTTCTGGGTCACGGTTGATCTGAAAACATTCGCCACAATTCGTGCAGTGTTTCAAACCACAACGTATCATACCAGCCCAACGGCACCCAACTCCAAATTGGATTAGTGGAATTCCCAAACGATATAGCCCTGTTAGTTCTCCACTATAAGTGCTGCCTTTAAGGAATTGAATCATCAGGATCTTCTTATCAGTTGCTAAAGAGAATAAAGCCTCTCCTAAAGCAGAAGTAGTCTTACCCTTGCCATCACCAGTATAGACAGTAATCATAGTCAGAACTCTCCTTTGACATAGAATTTTAAATTTCTTTGCAACAACAGGAAACTAGCTTCTTTAAACTTAAAAAGTTCCATACAAATACCACTCGAGAGGAACGGTGCCTTAGTATTATAGAAACATAGCTTCTAGGGAATAAGTCCATATTTTAACAATCGCTAGTGATTCAGCTGATTTATTAGTATTTTAAATTTATATTTGCAATAAAGTTGATGTTTATTATCAGTATCATACGCACGTTTGAGAGAACATTCTCCCTTTCCCGCATATCGTTGGAGATTTACTTTTACAAATTCAGATCGGACCATCTCAACTTGTCCTCTATGTACACTCACGTTTTTTGATTTAAGCAACGAATTATTTTAATAGCCTCTTTTACTGCATGAGCTGCATCCCTGCCAAAACTATCCGCTCCCCATCGAGCTGCTAAAGTCTCATTAAGGGGAGCACCTCCGACCAAAATCTTAAGATTGGGAAAGCGTTCTTTCAGTTTACGGATTGCATGTTTAATTTCGAGTGCCGTAGTAGACATCATGGACGAAAGACAAATAATATCAGCATTACGCTTTTCTTGCTCCTTGATGAAATATTCTAACGGGACATCTCGGCCCAAATCCCAGACAGTAAAGCCCGCGATGTCAAACATCATACGTACAATATTTTTGCCAATGTCGTGAATGTCTCCAGACACTACACCAATAATAACTTGTCCCTTCTCTTGATGTAGAACTTCCTGTTCTTGCACCTTTAGATGAGGTCGCAACAATTCCAACCCAGCGTACAAGGCGTCTGCACAGAGAAGCATTTCCGGTACGAAGTATTCCCCTTCCTCGTAAAGACGACCTACTTCTTCCATTCCTGCCACTAGCCCTTCAAAAATACAGCGATAGATATCGTACTGCCCTTCAATTGCATAATGACAGATTTTCTCAACTTCCTGAATATCAAAACTGATTACAGCTTGATGTAGACAGGCAAGGATTTCATTTTCTTCCGGTTTTTGAGCCAAGGAAATTCTCCTTTCCCTGCGAAAATATAGCTATGGCCATGATTTTCATACGCAATAGACTAGAATATTACAGTGGACTCACCGGACATCATCGTAATAGGTTACTGTGACGCTTGAAAAACTCTATATAGCTAAAGAGATATTTTACCTCACCGCTGTCAAAATCGCTGATTATTCGCAGCACTGCCTGAACGGTAGAATCACTGAGCAAGTCCAGAACACCGGGACTTAAAGAGGAAAGCAGCTCCTCCAGATCTTCCTTCTCTATCCATATGTAAGAAAGCGCTATTCCTATAGCTCCTGCTATTGCTTCCAGAGTTTCAAAGGAAGGCGTCGTAAGGTCATTTTCAATTTGACTTATCAATCCTGGTGAGACTCCGGCTTTATCTGCTAAGGCGGTAACTGTCAATCCCTGTGCTTCGCGAATAGAGCGAAGACGATCGCTAAGCTTATATTTCTTTTTCCCTTTACTAAGTAAATAACTAATATTAACATTAAGAGCATCGCAAAGCTTTTGTATGTCTGCTAAGCCCAACTTCCTGTTGCCTTCCTCGTATTCAGTTATGGCGTTAATCGGCAAATCGCTGATTTCCGCCAGTTCTTCAATAGTGAGTCCGCGGGCGATCCGAATCTGGTGAATACGGTTACCCTCATCCTGGGATCTAGGCAAATTTTCCTCAACCAAGTAGGAAACGGGTACGTTGACAGCTACACTTAACCTATTAAGAACGTTAATGGATGCCTTTTTTGCACCACGTTCGATACTGCTCAAAAACGAAGGAGAAATGCTAGCCTTTTCTGCAAGTTTAGTAAGCGTTAACCCTCGCTCTTTACGAAATTCCCTGATTTTACTACCGTAGCTCATGAACAGACACCTTCCTCCTAAGGCTAAAACGGCCGTCTTTTCAGTTTGTTAGTCTCCTTCAATCCAAAACAGAGATCCGGCTAGTTCAATCGGTTTTAAACTAGTTTATTGTCAAACTTGTGGATTCGGATTTCAACGTCTTTGGGAACTGCGGCGCCAATCTCCACTTGGATAGCCTTGATGATAGCACACGGGACAGGGCAATCGGTATGCTTTATATGTTCTCCTGCCGATTGGTAAATTACAGATTCAGTAATTTTATCAAATATGCCCTTTTTCCAGTCTAGTTCAGCAATATCCTTGTTCATACTCCTTAACATCGTACAGGCTGAAATAATCCTAACCTTAACGGTGGTTTGTCCACCGGACTGAACTTGAATTACACTTGTGAAACCACAGGCACCTGCGAAGACCTTAACCTTCGTCAAATGTTATTTCCTCCTCCATTATCCTAGGAGTCTTTTTCAGATTCACACAAATTACCCATTATATTTTTTCCTTAACTCCAACCAACTTTTACCCGCCAGAGCGTCTTCAGCCATTTGTGGGGCCTGGGCTGCGTCCGCGCCATAAATCCCAAATTGAAAACTCGTTACAAAGTCTGCTGTGACTCCACCACCACCACCACAGACAAAAGGCAATTCTAACCCCCGATGGCTTAACTCCTGAGAAATTCGTTCAAACGCGTTCATGGTTAAAGTTAGCCCAGCCGTTCCGGTTAACATGATCGGATGATATTTTTCCACAGCTACCAAAACCTCTTCAACCGGAACATCTTTGCCAAGATCTATGACTTCGAAGCCACTGGCCCGAAGTAAGGCATTAACAATTTTTTGACCTAAATCATGCAGATCTCCATCTGCTGTATGGGTAACAACCACAGCTTTTTTCTTATAAGAATGACCCATCTTCGCTTCGCAAATTTCGATACCAATTTGCATGGTATCAGAAGCGGCTAATGTTTGGGGAAGATAGTAAATCCGTTCTCTCCAGAGATAACCAACCTCTTCCATACCCCTGATCAAGCCCTCCCTAATCACTTCTAGTGGCGTGTGCTGAGTTAGTGCTTGTTGGACAACGTCTGAAATAGTTTCATTTTCACCTGCTATTACCGTATCTATAACCACTTGTAAGCTACTACGTGGTAACTTAGTTTTACTTCCCTTTGCTTTGAAATCCTTATGTAAAGCATTTAAGTCATAACGAACAAATATATTAGAAAATTCTTGATTAGGTTTCACATACACGCCCCCTCTGTCTATTAATCATCAACCCCAATGTGTTCTAAACATAATAAGATAGAATTTTAATAATACTTATATCGAGGTGCATTTAGTGTAAAGATAAATTCGAATCAAGGCCTAACTTTCGTGGGCAGTAAAACAATGATTAATAATCTGCTGTTGCCATAATGGACATACCATAATCTAGTTCTATAGTTCTATGGTACTGAATAGTTCTTGGAACAGGTTAATACTAACTTATGCTTGTGTTCTGACGTAATTTACGGTACAAAGTGTTACGCCCAATACCCAAGATCTTAGAAGCTTGGCTAACATTGTCATTGCACATGGTTAAGGTTTGGCGAATCATGTCGGCTTCGTATT
>NZ_JYNH01000148.1 GCF_000960765.1 Desulfosporosinus sp. I2
ATAGACATAAATCATTAAAATGAGCAGAAATAAGAAAAGGGAGACTAGGATTAAATATATTCTAATCATAGCAAACCCCGGATTAACCGTTTTATTCGAGCTCGAAGTTCTTTCATACTGAACGGCTTTATCATATAGTCATTGGCGCCCCTTTGAATAGCCAGCGTTATATCCGCTTCGGAATCTCTGCTGGTCAACATCAGGCACAGATATCTTCGTCTGTCGTATTGCGTTCGTATTTTCTCCAGCACCTCCAAACCGTCCATCTTCGGCATGATTCTGTCTATGATAAGAAGAAATCGTTCATTTTGACGGTGCCAAGGATCGTTAAAAAACTCCTCTCCATCCGAAAACGCTTTGATCTCCACCTCGTAATCTGGAACTTCAATATCCTTTAATTGATTCTTCAATAGTTCGCGGATTAACCTATCGTCATCAATAATTCCGATTTTTAGTTTTCTCAGTGTGGAAGAGGCAACATCAGTTGTCCCATCCACCACAATCGCCTTATTGTCTGCAGTAGCCTGATTCTTAGGAAATGACATCAACGAAATACATTGCTGTACTGACTGGGAAGGATCCACAAAGTCTACTACTTTTACCGAAAAAGTAAGGCTGATCTCTCCCTCAGATGTCTGGAATCTAAGTTCGGCGAATCGTTTGATTAACCGATTCATCAATTTCCCAGCGTCTACTTTTACTGTTTTCGGAAGAACGATGACGAATCCTTCATTTTGGTATCCGAATATTGAATCTGAAGGGCGGATGCTATTTTGGATAAAACCCCCTAAATTCCTTCACTATCTGATGTCCAAAAGCGTAGCCATAGGTTTTCTGGACGGCAGAGAGATCATCTAATTGAGCATAGACCATGGAGAACTGCTCATAGGAGCGTTTCATGTCTTTAATCTGACGTTCTACTTCCTGCGCAAGGAATTTTTCGTTTTTAACTCCGGTCATAGGATCGATTAGAATCTGGTCCATGATTCTGCTTCGTTTCTTTAGGTGATAAATAACCCTGATGACTAAATCATCAAGTTTGTTAGAGTAAACCATAACATCATCTGCCAAAGTGATGCATTCCTTACGGAGGGCTAAATTGTCTTTATCCAACGTTATCAAGATTGGAATATAGTTCTCTTGGCAGAGATGTGAGAAACTCTCAAATACATGGATCCCCATCTTCGAAATAAAACTTCCGTTCACGATTACACAATTAGGGTATTCTTTATAGAAATATTCTAAGGCCTCCATTTGACTGTTCAATTCCATAATAATCATCCCATTTTGTTTCTCAAAGTAATATTTGAGAAACAAACGCAAAACGGGGTCATCATTAAGAACCAGCAGTAAAGGTTGATTCTCTCCCTTTGAATATACAGGGTTGTTTGCCTCAGTTTTTTGCTCCATATCATTCATGCTCTTTTCTCTAAATGCATCATTAACCTACTCCTAATGTGATCTAACTCGACTTTTTTGAACTGTGTTAGCGCATTTAAAAGAATTGCCAATAAGTTGGCTTTTGGTAGAGCCTTCATTATATATCATAGCATTTTATAAGTACGAAATTAAAGTAATATTCTCCATCTTCTCTAAAGATTCCTCCCTTATAACAAAATTCAAGCGTTTTAGGAAGAATAAACTGCCAGATCGTAATCCGGCAGTTTATGTCAGGTTCTTTTTCAACTTCAAGTAAGCAGATTCTCTTTTTAAGCTCACTTGTATATTACAATTTCGCACTTCTCAAGCGATGTTGCATGACTGCTACTTCAATAATCGATGCTAGATGCCGTCCAGGCCGAACCGGAATAGTCACTATCGGGACAGAAATACCCAAAATCGTAGAAGTTTGCGGAGAGTCCAGCCCTAAACGGTCGTAATACTTTCCTTCTTCCCATTCCTCTAATTTCACAAGTAGGTGTAGTTCCTGTTCTTCGCGTACTGCGCCAGCGCCAAACAACTGAGTCACATCCAAGATACCCAACCCCCGCACTTCAAGGAGATGACGGATCGTCTGAGGTGCTCTGCCACGCAGATTCTCTTCATCGACTCGATGCACCTCTACAGCATCATCAGCGACTAACAAATGTCCGCTTCGAATCAATTCCAAAGCGGTTTCGCTCTTCCCGATCCCGCTATCTCCGGTGATCAGCACGCCCATTCCATAGACATCCACAAGCACCCCGTGAATTAATGTGCTAGGTGCCAGACGATTCGCCAGGAAATGGATGAGCAGATAATAGAGTTGGGTCGTAGAACGTTGGGTCAGCAGCAAGGGGATACTCCGCTCTTCCGCGAGTTGAATAAACTCCGGCGGGATCGGCAAGCCACGCGTGACGATGATACAGGGGACCTCTGGTACCATGACCTTGGAAAGGTTATCATAACGAATTTCATCCGCGAGTTGTTGTAGGAGACCGAGTTCTGTTCGTCCGTAGACCTGGATTCTCTGCGGGGGGAGATAAGTCAGATAACCAACCAGTTCTGCGCTAGGTCGCTTAAGACTGAAATCTGTAACAAGCCTGCCCAAGCCCGCTTGTCCAGCGAGTACTTTAAAATCAAACTCCTCTACTAACTGGTCGATTGTCAGCATCCAACTCCACCTGTCTCTGTTTATTACGCTATAGGCGTAACCTTTCCTAACACTTCTTTAACCTCTGAGGCAGTTGCACAGGCCAAGACTGAGTCCACCAAGCTTATTTTTTCATCCAGCTTCAAATCTAAGCTCGCCAAAGCGTGTCGGACTTTGGGTAATGAGCCGGGAGCCATGCTAAGTTCTTTGATGCCGACGGCAGCAAAAAATGGTGCTAACAGTGCATCTCCACCCGCCTCACCGCATACCCCAGTCCAGACCCCCGCTTGGAGACCAGCTTGACTGACTCGGGCGATCATTCCCAGAACTGCGGGATGATAGGGCTGATAAAGTTCAGCTAATTCATTATTCTCCCGATCCACAGCGAGCATATATTGGGTCAAATCGTTCGTCCCGATCGAGAAAAAGTCTACTTCAGAAGCAAACTTATTGGCCATCCAGGCAGCTGATGGAATCTCAATCATCATTCCTACCTCGAGCTCTCCAACTGGATAACCCGCTTGGACAACCTCTTCACGGGACAGATTAAGAATTTCCTTCGCCTGAAAGAGTTCTTCAAGAGTCGCGATCATAGGAAACATAATCGCCGTTGGACCCGCAGCAGCTGCGCGCCAGATGGCCCTGAGTTGTTGACGGAAAAGTTCTGGACGACGTAAGGTGAGACGAAGTGCCCGAACTCCTAAAAAAGGATTTTTTTCCTGAGGAAGCTGTAGGGCAGGCGCCCTTTTATCTCCTCCGATATCTAAGGTTCTGATCACAGTTAGGTCGGGTGCACAGGAAGAAATCACCTGCTGGTAAGCCTGCACTTGCTCCTCTTCGGTCGGAAGAGTATCTCCCATAAAAAGGAATTCAGTGCGGTACAACCCTACCCCTTGCGCTTTGAACTTCTTCACAAATGCTAAGTCATCGGGACTACCTACATTAGCAGCTAAGATCAGTTCTCCAAGAAGCCCGCTTGCCAAGGAGGTTTCCTCTTCCATCCCCTCCATATTAGCTGACAAAGTGTGCCCTTCAGGAGTTTGTCGGACCCAACCTGCCTCTCCGTCGATTTCTACCCAACTCTGATTCTTTAATTCCTCCCAGCCTTCTGCAACTCCTACCAGAGCTGGTATACCATAAGTGCGAGCTAATATGGCAGCATGGGAAGTTTTACCCCCCTTACGCACAACAAAGCCTAAAACTCGCTCCTTGGGCAAGGCAATCGTTTGGGCAGGTGTCAATTCGTCTGCTAGTATGACATAATTTCCTGTTTCCGGGAACAAATCAGAGCTATTACCTTGTGATCCCCGCAGATTTTGAAGCAATTGGACCAACACATCCTGGACATCCACGGCACGTTCTTGAAAATAGGGATCGTCTAAACTGCGCAACATCCGAATTGCTTCACCCGCTACTTCCTGGAGAGCTTGTTCCGCGCTTAAGTGACCTTTTTGTAAACGAAGTAGCGCCTCACCTATAAACGCCGGATCACTCAATAATAGTTTATGCGCCCCAAAAATTTGCGCTAAAGCCTCACCCCGCTCCGCTTTCACCTTAGCTTCAAGTTGGGTTAAGTTTTGTTCTGTGAGGATAATTGCTTGTTGCAATCGCTCAATTTCTTCATCGACTGAACTATTTTTTGGGTTTTCTTCTTGAACTTCCGCTTCGTACTCTTCTAAATACCAGGTCTTACCAGCAGATCGTCCTCCTGAGACTCCTAAACCCCGCCAAATCATTTCTTCCATCATATATTACCTACCTATCCTGGTTTTCCAAGTCGTGCATTAATTCTTCCAGGGATAATGCAGCTTCGGCTTCATCGTCCCCTTCAACCAAAAGCTCAATAACACTGCCGGATGATAAGCCCAAGGAAAGAATCCCTAAAATGCTCTTGCCATCCACGATGGCTTCGCCACGCTTGATTCGAACTTTACTCTGAAAACGGCTTGCTGCCTGGACCCACAAAGAAGCTGGACGAGCATGGAGTCCTGATTTGTTATTAATGGTTAGTTCTCGAGCAATCATTATTCTACCTCCAATACTTGAGTAGATAGCTTTCAGCCTCTGCACACCATAAGCCCTTATTGTTGCTGACGATTTCTGCAAGCCGTGCAAAATGCGGCTCTGAGACGCCCTTTTCAGCAAATTCAACGATTGCTGTTAATTCCATTTTGATATGCGTGTAAATTAGCTTTTTCCCGCCAGGAATGTGGGGTAGGTTTAAAACCGTCTCAGCTACAGAATCCAGCCCGCCAATATGTGTAACCATGACAGCCGGATTAATTTTTTTCTCTTCCGTGAGCTTCAGAGACTCTAGTAGATCCGCCGTATTCCCACCCGTTGTTCCCATGATATGAGTCGAACCGTAGTGGACGTTATACAGATTTAATTCCGCTCCGAAGTTTGGATCAGTAGGTCCTGCAAAAAAGTTAAGACAGCCGTCACGACCTAGAATCTGGTCACCCTGCTCTACTACTGGTTTAATCGGCGTGAAAACAAAGACGTCATCAAAACCGGTATCTCCGGTCAACGCCCGCAAATGTGCCGGAACATCTTCTACCCCTTGAGTGTTGACAAAAACCAGTTCTACTCCGCATTCCTTGGCCTCTGCAGCTGTGAAAATCAGACGGGCCCGGGCAATTTTCTCTTCATCAACATCAGTAACTACTAAGAGTGCAGGCCGCCGCTCCGCATGCAGGGCATAATCAATCGCCCCTAAGCCCATCGGCCCGGCCGCTGCTAACAAAGCCATTTTACCGCCTTCTACTATACCCATGCGATGCTCATAACTTCCCATGCTGGTGTGATAACTGGCATGAAAGGCACCTATAATACAGGACATTGGCTCGGCTAATGAGGCTTCATAATAGGTTTCCCCTTGATAGTTGAGGAAACAGCCCAACTCCATGACTTCGGGTGGGATCACATTATAGGTGGCATCCCCGCCAAAATAGCGATAAGAATAGCCCGGAGACCACATGCTGCCCTTATAATTCAGAGCTGGCTGCAGAGCGAACTTGTCGCCTGCCTTAAACTGATCCTTATATTTCGACCCTACCTGAACAATATTGCCTGAGAACTCATGACCGACGATAATCGGATGGACATCGACATCTTGGGGAACCCGTTTATGCTTCTTGCCTAAAATTGCCGCTTTATAGGTCGACATACAGACACTATCAGAGATGACCTCTACCAGTATTTCTTCATCGGTTATCTCAGGCAGTTCAAATTCTTCCATACGCAGGTCATTTTTATTATATAAACGCACCGCTTCAGTTTTCATTATTATCCCCCTCTAAATTGCTTCAAGAATCATGATTTAAATTAACTTAGTTTTACTGTCAAGCAAGTACTCGATAGTTCACACGATCAAAATAGTATAACACCTTACTCAACTCTGGAGGTTGGGTTCCCGAGGTCGTCACTTGTGCCGCACTGGTTGCTACGGACCAGCGGACAGCTCTTTCCAGATAATTCTCCCCTTCTGTCACTTGAGTTAAGGCCGCCACCATGGCGTCGCCAGCTCCTACAGTGCTTTTGACTTCAATCGGCAATCCCTCTGCATAAATGACCTTATCTTGGTATGCAAAAATTGCGCCATCTGCCCCCATAGAAACCACGATCATTTCGCTCCCTTGCTTAAGCAAGTTGCGTGCAGCACCCTCCACATCTTCAAGGCGAGAAAGGTCTTTACCAACTAAGCGCTCTAGCTCATGAAGATTCGGTTTTACGAGAAACGGTTTAGCTTTAAGGCCTTCTCGAAGCAATTCTCCATCCGCGTCCAGAAATGTTTTGACGCCCAATAGTTTGGCCCGTTCCAGCCAGTGTCGATAAATTAAGGACGAAACCGAGTTGGGAACACTGCCGGACAGAACTAAACTAGAATCTGATCCAAGACCGTTAAAAATCTTGCCTTCTAGTTGATTCAGTTCCTCATCAGTGACGAGAGTACCCGGCTCATTGATATCTGTAAAGGTGGAGTTCATAGGATCGACTACTTTTAAGTTAATGCGGGTCTCCCCTTGAACAAACAGAAAATCATGGGAGATGCCTCTGCGCTCGATTTCTGCTTGGATATATTCTCCATTACGACCCGCCAAGATGCCTACAGCAACACTTTCTCCATTTAAAGCTTGGATAACCTTGGAGACATTGATTCCTTTCCCGCCCGCATCTAATTGAAGCTTAGTGATTCGATTAACGGCCCCTACTCTGAAATCATTTACTTCTACGGTTTTATCAATTGCCGCGTTCAAGGTCACTGTTTTAATCATTTAATCATCACCACTAGCCAAAATTTGTAGAACTTCCTGCTTACTCGTAGCGAGTTTTAGTCGATTGACATTTTCTTCTTCCTGGCAAACTAAGGCTATAGCGGAAAGAAGCTCGATGTGTTCGTCATCCTTACCTGCAATCCCGATCAGAACATAGGCAGTATTACCTTCTCCGAAATCAATCCCTTGAGGATATTGAAGTAAAACCAAGCCAGACTTAAGAATAAACGGAATATACTCCGGTAAACCGTGGGGGATAGCCACACCATTACCGACATAGGTCGTCAGACTCTGTTCGCGTTTTTCCATTCCCTCCAAATATTCAGCTTGGACGTACCCATTCTTCTTGAGAAGTTCACCTGCTCTTTGGATGGCAGCATTTTTTGATTCGCGAGCCACATTAAGTTCAATGTTATTTTTGTTAAAGATATCTAGATTCACTGCTCTTCCTCCCTATTGAGTATCTCAACTAGTTCGTTGCGTATATCTTGCAATTCTCCGAATCGTAATGCCTCGGCCAAAGTATCATCTTCTACCAGTGCGACACTAATTTTCCCCAGCAGCTCGAGAATATAATTGCTTTCATTCTTGCGTGCCAGCATGACGAAGAACGTGTCAACCCGTTCAGGAAGATACCCAACCCCCTTAGTTTGGATATATTCCGGAAGTCGGAATACCCCCACAAATGGAGCTGGAACTTCTTCGGCGCGGAAGTGGATGAGGGCAATATGACGTCCCGGGATAATCACATTTCCTTTTTCCTCACGTTTGGCGATAAGATGTTGAATGCTCTTTTTGTCAGAAATCAGGTCTAAGGCGTGTATTTCATCCACAATTCCTTGAATGGTTTCGAGGTAGGTCCTAGCTGACAGATTCTTAAGCTGAAACTTCTCGAGCATAGTGTTAGCTAGGTCAAAATCTTGTTGAGATTCATCCGGTTCGCTTATTGGCATGGGTCCAGGATTTTTTTCAAGCAGGCTGTTTTTTCTAAACTTGAGGATCATCGTCTTAATTTTATCGATATCTTCTTTCAGAAGAAACGGTGATATCACGGTCAGTGCTGGTTCATGGATATGCTCTAGTTTGACTGTTGAAACCACCATAGCATAGTCGTTTTTGATTTTATCATGCATGTCGCGTAAGGAACACGTCTCAATTGTTTCAAGATCCGGGAATTCATTGCGGATTTTACGAAACAACATTTTGGCGGTACTAATTCCGTTCGGGCAAATGATCAACAGACTCAGCTTTTTCTCTTGCCTTTGTTGCCGTTCAAGAGCCGCACCAATATGCATGGTGATATAACCAACTTCATTGTCAGGTATGCTTAAATTGTACTTTGAGAAAACATGCCGACACGCGTAAGCGACTGCATCATAGAGATGTTTATAATAATGTCGTATCTCATTAATAATTGGATTTCTAACTTCCAACCCCATAGTCAAGCGATAAAGGGCAGGATTAATATGTTGAATCAGTCCACTCAGCAGGACCTCATCACAAAAGATTTTCAGATTGAGTTTTTTTCCGGTGAGATAGATCACTTCTCGAATCAGATCTTCGAGTTCAAAGCCAAGTCGTTTAGCCTCATTTTCGTCCTGAAATAAGTTTTTTCCACCGCTTAAGTGCAGAGCAAGGTAGGCGAGTTCAGCATCAGGCAACTTGATTTGATGGGTGCTCAGTATCGCCTGGACTCCACTCATAAAGTTATATTCCTCCGAGGAGAGAATTTCCTGGACAAGTTGGGCGGGCATTTCGATCGCTTCCCCGCTTTCCGTGCGCTTTAAGACCAACAGTAAATGCATAAACGCACTGAAATACCCAATGTCATTTTTCAGAAAAATATTGTCATGAATTTCTTCGATCAAGCGTTTGGTCAAAGACGTTAACGTTTCCCCAAACGTGACTTTGAAAAAAGCCATTAATAAATAATCTTGATTGTCCTCGTAAAGAAAAGTCAGCAGTTCACTAAGGGGTTTGTAGCTGTATATGAGATCGACAAAGGCATTCCGTTTTTGCCAATCTGTCCCCTTAATTTCCAGACCATACCCTCTTTTGCGAACCATGGTAAGATTCTTCTCTTGTAACCAATGATTAATTTTATCCAGGTAAAAGCCTATCGTCCCTTCGACGACATTGAATTGATGGCTGAAATAAGCGGATTTAATGGGTTCCTCAGCGAGCAGGAGTTGGGCTGTAATCAGCACTTGCCGCTGCTCTTGATTCAGCATCCAGAGGTGAGGAATTTCTTTCAGCGACTCCCTTGCTTTAGCCAAATCCCGCTCTACTCCGTCAATATGGAGCATTCCGCCACTTTCGGAGATACGAACCTTGTGTTGTTTCAACCAGTCATTTAAAGCAGATATCTCCCGCAGAATGGTCCTCTCACTGACATCGATTTGTTGAGAAAGGCCCTTTAATGTTAGAGGACCTTTCTCTACGAGGTTGTTCATGATGAACTTTTGACGAACCGTCAGTTGTTCTACATTACTCATTTCTCACAACCTATTTTCTTAAACTGTTGACATACTCTTCATACGCTGTTTTGTCTAAGAAGTTTTTAATCGTGACGATTTCCGCCTTTGGCACCACTTGTGCTGCACGCTCAGCTAACCCTTCCTGAGTAAAAACAACATCGACGTCCGAAGGAATTTGGTTGACTGCAGAATGTCGCACTTCAATATTCAAGCCAGCATCTTTAAGTTTCTTCTTAAGGATAGACTCTCCCATTGCAGATGAGCCCATACCTGCTTCACAGGCAAAGATGATCAGTTTGGGCATCTGATTGGATTTTTGTCCTTTACTCTCGGACTTCATTTGGGAAACCAGTTGTTGGGCTCCAGCAAGGTCTTCAGTGTCAACAATTGTTTTATCCCGTTTCAAAATGACAGAGGCGATCAAGAAGGAGACCACAGCCCCGACAGCGATACCCAACATAACCGACAGAAACCCGCCTTTAGGGGCCATAGCCATTTCGGCAAAGATACTGCCCGGAGAAGGAGATGCCACCAAACCTGCCTTGGTCAAGACGAATGTCAAATCAGCGGAGATTCCGCCGCCGATGACAGCCAGTAGGAGGGAAGGCTTCATCAGAATATAGGGGAAATAGACTTCATGAATTCCGCCCAAGAATTGAATGATGATAGCACCTGGAGCCGATTGCTTGACCATTCCTTTTCCATAGACCCAGAAAGCCAGTAAAACTCCCAAGCCAGGCCCGGGATCTGATTCTAGGAGGAAGAAGATGGACTTTCCGGTTTCAGTAACTTGTTGAATTCCTAAGGGAGTGAGAACACCATGATTGATCGCGTTATTTAAAAATAATAT
Organism: Desulfosporosinus sp. I2; assembly: GCF_000960765.1. Taxonomy (GTDB): domain Bacteria; phylum Bacillota; class Desulfitobacteriia; order Desulfitobacteriales; family Desulfitobacteriaceae; genus Desulfosporosinus. Next base: position 10,177 of record NZ_JYNH01000148.1, read on the forward strand.
CTTACCGGGTTCAATAAAGATAGCGATTAAGGGTAAAAGTCCAGCATTTGTGACTGACACGGCTAAACTTCCCAACATGGACGAAAAACCTTGTACTACGGGTTCAATCACAGTATAGGCTAGAATTGCCGACAGAGCGCCTAAAATTCCAGCAGAAAAGTTACTGACCAACATTTCAAAGCCTGTGGGCACTTTATCTTCGGTCAGTTGGTCGAATTTCTTAATTACCCAGCCGCCGAAGGGCCCCATGATCATGGCTCCCAGCATCATAGGAATTGAGGCTCCCACAATAACTCCCGCTGTAGCGATGGAACCGACGACTCCACCCCGTTGTTTGTAGACCAGACTACCTCCCGAATAACCGATCAGAAGTGGGATCAAATAGGTAATCATCGGCCCGACTAATTTGGCCAAATAAGCATCAGGCTTCCAGCCCGTGGGAATCACAAACATAGTGATCAAGCCCCAAGCAAGAATGGCACCGATGTTGGGGATGACCATCCCAGCCATGAAGCCCCCAAATTTCTGGATCTTGGCTTTTGTTTTTCCACCGCCGACTAGAGAATTAACATTTGCCGACATATTGATAACCTCCTTTATTTGATACTTTAATATTATGCCTCATCCACTGCTATTACAATTTAAAGAAACCCAATCCTGACATCACTTCTTACTGACAATTTTGACAACTCGCATTCTCCGACTGAGAGCCAAATATAGCCGACCAAGGTGTAAAATGCACCCTAGTCGGCTTAATCTTTAACCCTATTCTATTTTACACTCTTTTTCTACATTCTATTTCAGACCCGTTTATCCATCTCACTTAAAAATTAGTATGAGCAATAAGGGCATCAATAACCAATCTCTTCTCCAACTATGATCACATGGTAATCCCCTGCAAATTTTTTCCTGCAGGTCGTCGATGCTGAATTACGGTTATGTTACAGATCCGGTCTGGACTGGCGCAGTCACTACACTCTCCCATACTATTGCATGGAGTTGCGGTATTAAGTCGTTGAGCATTTGTTTCCGCCGCTACTCGTTGACTGCGCTCCAGAGCAGCGCTCAAGTTATCTGTTATTTTATTTAGGCCAACAATCATAATAATTATTTTGGGTCCAGAAATGCTCGCTGCTACACGATTGCCAGAGCCATCAACATTGACGATTTCCCCGGCTAAGGTAATAGCATTAGCACTGGTCAAAAAAACATCACTAACAACCTGTTTCAATCCACGCACCCGCACGGGGTGCGACTTGAACCAAATAAATTATATATCCAAGAACAGGTTTCAATCCACGCACCCGCACGGGGTGCGACTATAGGCAGATAGTAGACGCTAAACCTTCTGGGGTTTCAATCCACGCACCCGCACGGGGTGCGACCGAGGGGGAAACGCACATGTTGAATAAAGTAATCGTTTCAATCCACGCACCCGCACGGGGTGCGACGTGGTTGATCGGGAGATATTGCAGGACTATG
>NZ_JYNH01000149.1 GCF_000960765.1 Desulfosporosinus sp. I2
TTTTTTTGAAATCAGGTTCACCATACCACAATTATCAATGATGCAATTTAATGCCAATTATATTTCAACTCCACCAATTAGCAATGGCGTAAGATACCTTAAATTCACTATATCTCAAGTTTGCTCCGCCAGTTCTTATTATATAAGCAAAATTTTCAGGTATACGCAATAGTTTTCTATTATCCATGCACATCCCAATAAGAAGTTCAGCAGAATTATATGCTTTAAATTCTGCATTCAAATTTTGGTATGATATAAGCTCACTAATAGGTGTGTTCGTATAAATAGAAGGAATTTGTTTATCATTCGTTATCTTTATAAGTTGCATGATATCACCTCTATTAAATATTATTGTCAAATCCTCTGATAGGGATTAGATCCAGATATTCTTTTCTAATATGCATTTGTCCATTAAAATACCCCTTCATAAAAATTACGCTAGTTTAAGCCCTGTAATTTTCTCATATGCTTCCAAATATTTTTGTTCAGTTTGCTTTATAACATCATGAGGGAGATCTGGTGCAGGAGGTGTTTTATTCCAACCTATTCTTTCCAGATAGTCACGTACAGACTGCTTATCAAAGCTCTTCTGAGACTTTCCAATCTCATATTCATCTAAAGCCCAAAATCTCGATGAATCAGGTGTGAAAAGCTCATCTGCAAGTATAAGAGTCCCATCTAGAATACCAAATTCAAATTTTGAGTCTGCAAGTATTAAACCTTTGCTTTCTGCATGCTTGCTCGCTCTGACATAGAGTGTTTTACTAACATCCATAATTTTCTGCGTTAATTCCTTGCCAATCAGATTTTCCAACTCATTTGTAGTGATATTCTCGTCATGCCCCTGATGGGCTTTTGTTGTCGGCGTAAAGATTGGTTCAATTAACTTGGAACTCTCCTTAAGACCTTCTGGAAGTTTAATTCCACAAATACTCTTGTTCTTCTCATACTCTTTCAAAGCTGAACCTGTAAGGTAACCTCTTACTATGCATTCCGCTTTGATCATTTCTACCTTCTTTACCAGCATTGATCTGCCCTTCAAATATTCCTTGTGTTCTAAAATTGATTTTGGATAATCATCAATATCCGTACTTATCATGTGGTTATCAACAATATCCTTGGTATAGTTGAACCAAAACTCTGAAATTTTATTTAGCACCCTTCCCTTATTCGGAATTTGATTAGGAAATACCACATCAAATGCTGATATTCTATCAGATACAACGATCAGAAGATTGTCATCCAGATCATATACATCTCTAACCTTACCATTAATTAAAAGCGGAATGCCTAAATTCATATCATTATTCATCATTTCTTAACACCTCTTTTGCTATTTTTTCTTTCAATGCCCTGTCTTTTTCTTCAACCTTTATTGCCAACTGGGATTTGTAATCTTTGATTTTATCCCTAATTTCATCATGCCATAAAGCAATTATTTGCGCTGCTAATATAGCCGCATTTTCTGCCCCATCTATTGCAACGGTAGCAACAGGTATACCTGTTGGCATCTGCACAATAGATAGTAGTGAATCCAAGCCATCAAGTGTAGAAGACTTTATAGGTATTCCTATAACAGGTAGGGTTGAATATGCCGCAATAACTCCCGCCAAATGTGCAGCTTTGCCTGCTGCTGCAATTATGACACTAAAGCCATTTTTCTCAGCAGCTTTAGCAAACTCACTAGCACTTTCTGGTGTTCTATGAGCAGATATTACTGAAACCTCTGTCTTTATTCCAAATTCTCCCAGGAGCTTGACACACCCTTTTAAAACTGGGAAATCAGAGTCACTTCCCATTATTACTGCCACCTTTGGTTCTTTGTTTCTATTCACATTGCCATTTCCTTTCACATTAAACTTAAAAACAAAACTTGGCTAGCGTCAAGCCTTCAGGCGCCTGCGATCGCCTTAGTTATAACTTATGCTTCCAGAAAGTATGTAACTGAAAGTTATACTTTCTGCCCTGAAAATAGCCTATTTTCATTCATCAACGGTGCCGCGCAGTGGCATGTGGGTCTGACTAGTATAAAAAAAAGCCAATATTTATAAACTTGAATAATCAAGTTTATAAATATTGGCCTACACTGCAACAAGTATTTCATACCCTTCGCTTGGTCAACCAAAATATTATTTTGGATTATATTCTTTCCTCAATATCACAACCAACTGTTAGAACAATTACTTTTTCCCCAGTCTTTGTGCTTACGTCAGAGTGCATACTGACAACTTTAATATTAACTATATCATTTATTAGTTCTTCCAAGTGATTTCTAGCATTTTCAAACAAAGCCGTCCTCATATCTTTAATTAGTTTTATACCTTGGTTGTTTTCAGCAAGCCTTTGTTCAGACTGACTCAAAAACCCATCAATAATTATCAATATGTGGTTTTGGATTATCTTTGTTTTGATGTCCTTAGGACCACGCCCCATATACTCCTTCTCAAACTTACTTACGGCTTCACTTATTTGTGCCTCGATTTGACCTTTTGTGTATTTTGGAGTATCCATTTCTATCCTCCTATTATAATAAATTACTTTTCAAATAAAGTAAAGCTATAAAAGTACGATGACGGTACGATGATGATTATTTTACTATTTTAGCCTATTTCCGCACTCACTGCAGAATGAAGAGTTCGCCAAAAATATAATTCCGCAATTATGAAATTGTATTTCAATGCTCATAGGAGTATTGTGTTCATTATGCTTCTCATAATAATCATAAAAAAACTCATAACATACCCCTATAAACGGATTATGTTAAAAGTCTCGTTAACCTTTAAGGTAACAAAGCCAGATGCTGCTAGCACCTGTATGTTGACTTTGTAGTTTAAAACTACTCACTTTTAATTTAGTAAGTATACAATAGGAATTCTTAACTCGTCAATAGCATTTAAATCTTTTTGAATCCTTAATAATGACTGTACGTACTATGTATTTTTAGATTAATTAAACTATTCGGAATCTAGAGAACAACTCTGTAGGTGTCCATAGGCTATACCTGACAATTATTCTAACAGTAGTTATGTATTCCAGGATAATAGAGTTCAACGGTGCCTGCCCAGGGTGCGGTGAAACACCTTATATCAAATTGATCACTCAACTTTATGGCGACCGTATGATGATTGCCAATGCAACTGGCTGTAGCTCCATCTGGGGTGGCAGTGCTCCAGCAGTTCCCTATACAACTAACCAAGAAGATAAAGGACCGAGTTGGGCTAATTCCTTATTTGAAGACACCGCAGAGTTCGGCTATGGAATGTACTTGGGAGTTCGTCAACTCCGTGAAAAACTTGTTGATTTGATGAATCAAACGTTGGAGATGGAGATTAGTGCTGAGCTTAAGGAAGCTTTCCAAGAGTGGCTTACGGGTTGGGATGATGCTGACGCTTCTAAAGCAGCGACAGCTAAGGTCCTTGCTGGACTTAAAGGATACGTTGGGGATAACAAAGTCCTCGCAGAGATTATTGCTATAAAAGATAATCTGATTAAAAAGTCTCAGTGGATCCTCGGTGGAGACGGCTGGGCTTATGATATCGGATTTGGCGGCTTAGACCACGTATTAGCTTCCGGTGACGATGTGAATATTTTTGTCATGGATACCGAGGTTTACTCCAATACTGGAGGACAGGCTTCCAAATCTACTCCTCGAGCAGCAGTGGCCAAATTCGCTGCAGCGGGTAAGAAAATTCGGAAGAAAGACCTAGTCATGATGGCTATGAGTTATGGATATGTTTATGTCGCGCAAATTGCTTTGGGCGCTAACATGGCTCAAACAATTAAGGTAATTGAAGAAGCCGAAGCTTATAAAGGACCTTCTTTGATTATTGCTTATGCGCCCTGTATCAGCCATGGCCTGGAGGCAGGTATGACAATGAGTTTACAAGAGGCGAAGAAAGCAGTTGATTCCGGTTACTGGCATCTCTATCACTTTAACCCAGATCTGATCGAGGAAGGCAAGAATCCATTTAGCTTAGATTCCAAAGCGCCGACTATGTCATTCCGAGAATTCATCATGGGCGAAGTTTGTTACTCTTCCTTGCTGAATACTTTCCCGGATAGTGCAGAAGAACTCTTTGAGGGTGCTGAAAAATACCCAAAGGTCCGCTATGATTCTTACAAACGTCTAGCTGACCAAAAGTGGAACTAAGGCTCGTAAGGGCAATTCATGAATTGCCACTATAACATCATTAGATCTGAGGAGCAGGTTAAACCTACTCCTTTTTTTAGTGCGTCACGCATGGCGATTAACTTGGTGGTGAAAGTACACTATGGGGGCTTGTAGTTGCCAACCATTAGCCAAGAGCAAGGGTGTCCACCGTGAGGTGGATGAAATAGGCGAATTCCCTAGAAATTCGCCCCTTCCCGAACCGTACGGGCAGTAGAGTAGGCGACCAACGAGTTACTATCCGAAGACAGCACTTTTCCAATCGCCCCTCCCAGAACGGAGCGTGACAGTTTCCTTGTCACTCCGCTCGCCAGTGATTAGCATAGGTTCCCACTCATGAGCTTGCTTGAACTCATTGTTCAATGGCTTATCGCCTTGGATTTCTTCGAACAAAACTCGGATCCGAATATGCGATAAGTAGGGAGTATTTAGACGGTGTATCCCTAGATGTGCAGTTCCATCCCTGGTCATTCAGATTTAGGCAGTGTAGCTTTTAACCTTATCGAGCAGAACTTGCGCGGCCTGCTTCTACACCATCTTCGATTCATCCACGCTTTAACGCCATGCTGTTGTTCCCTCTTCCTTTCAGATTCGGAGGTGATTTGAGGTGAGTGTGAGGTAATTATTACTTGACTTTTAAGAACCTTATAAAGATATTCAGCAAGCTTACGCTGTTGATGAGGGTGTAAATGGGCTTCGGGTTCTTCAATACAATATATTACAACTTCCAAAGGATCTACATCTTGAACTTCATTACGTGCGGCCCATAATGCCAAAAAAATCTGGTTATTACGACCATCTCCTCCAATACTTAAACTTTTGCCGTTAACTTGTGATGCTAGTTGAATATTATCAATAAACATAGAGGTATCAGAAACGCCTATATCAAATACCACTTCTTGTTTCGAATGATGAAAAGATAACTCTTTCAATTCTTTATTTATGTTCTGAGTAGCATCTTTCACGAAGTTAAGAGATGTGACTTTATCGTTAACAATTTTTAAAGAACTTTCGATATCTTGTAATGTTTCTGTATCTATATCAACTTGAGATGTTGTTCTGTTTTCCTTAGCAGATTGTATCAGGTAACGTTTTTCTTTGCGAATATAAGAATATAGATCTCTATTACTACCGATGTATTTAATATTAAGAACTTTCCTATAATAACGCTCTGTTATTTCTTCGAGTTTTTCTTCTGCGCACCCAGTAAAAATTTAATATGACTTTGCGCCAGTGACAGGATTTCGTAAAGCTTTATAAGCTAAATAAAGCTCATTATTATCGCTGATACAACCTTTCAATTTAGAAATTACACATTCCTCAGTGACTTCTATAAACTTAACAATTATCGATAATTCATTTGTAGTTCATAGGCATAAAAATCTGAGTCTTTTGGTTCAACTTCTAAATCCGATCAGTAGCGTTGCATAAAGGTTCCCAGTCAAAAGTCAAATTGATAATTAAGAGAAAACTAACGAAAAACATCTTAAACAGCATATATACCTGATTATTCCTGTCAAAACCATAAAAAAAGCCTTATAATTAGAGTTAGGGTAGTTCTTGCCCAAATCTCTAATCATAAGGAGATAAAAATGCAAGGCAAGAATACTACAAAATCCACATTTATGCAACTATTTCAACCGGTTTTTTCTAAAGAAATTTGGACTAAAATCAATCAAGAAGTACCGAACCTTGATAAAAGAGTCCAAAAGCTTAAAACAAGGCAACTCACGTTACTTATCAGTAATGCTCAACTCCAAGAATTTAAAGCTTTACGAAAAATCAGTGCCAGTGTTCAAAGTAATGACTTTAGTCGTACCATTGGCTTAGAAAGCATTAGTCATAGTCAAATTTCACGAAGACTTAGAACTTATACCTTTCAGTAATTCGACTTTGATGTTCAGTTCAGCTTCATAAGCATCTAATCCAATGTTTTTAACCTTATCAAAATCCGTTAATTGGTTCTTATGAGTAATAAAGGAGTCTGAATTGTCAACGCCTTCAAATTTCTTGCAGGGATATTCATCACACAGATAGCAATATTCAATTCCGTGTCGTTGGCTACAAGATAAAACACCACATGTAGGATGTTTTGATGAAAAATTTTCTCCTGCACATCCGGGACACTTAGATATTCCATCTGTATGATAACGGGGACACAGTCCACAATTTAATCCACAAGCCGAAAACAAAGGATATTGCCTTTGCTTGTACTCCATTTTTGTCACCTCTATTTCAATAACGGGCTTCACGTTATCCTACTTAGTCTACTTTAAAATCATCACCATTGTTAAAACTTACGATCATTGATTTCATTCTGCTTCTATCGCCATTAAGTGTCTTTATCAAGTAAATATTTTCTCATCGGTGCCCATAGAACTCCCTTACAGCACTTTTCAACAGGCTCCAGTTCAACCCCTTCCATGCGCTTTTCGAGATCACTCAAGCTATAGCCGTTTTTTAATACCTGAAGGCTTTTCGATTTTATCGCCTTGCTTGGACAGGCATAGACACAGCGGAAGCACATAACACAATGGTCTTTGAAGTAAGGTCTTTTATCCCTCATTTCAAGATTATTCACTGGACAATGGCCTACACACCAGCCGCAGCCGGTGCAGCTGACATCAATTTTTAGATCCTTGGCAAACTTATGTGCTTCTTTTTTCTCAAGTTTTGTGATGATAGCACGCCAAAATCCCATCTTCAAATTTGCACGCCTTATTCTATATGCAAGAAGGTCGTCAAGAATTTGATTCACTTTGATTGGGATGACCCTAAGCTGCCACATTGCTGCATGATCATTGATTTTGAAAACCCAATTACAAGGCATGCACATCATCCGATCATAAACAACGCAACACCCTTTTTCCTCAAGGATTTTACATAAATGATTTCTGCATCCGGTATTCGGCCACCCCTCTCCTCCTCCTGAGACGGATATAACAGCAATTCTATTTTTCTCGAAGCAGGTTTTTTCTACCCAATCATAAATAGGAGCAGGAGCATCAAAAGCATGAACTGGATAGATTAATATAATCAGATCCGTACTAATTAATTCTTCATCAGTTGGTATATTGTTTCTAGCTATTTCCGAGCTATCTAAATTGTTTTGTATTACCGCCAAATCACGGTTCAGCAATTCTTGATAAAAAGCATTCGCAATTCTTTTGACGCCCCCAGTCCCTGAAAAGAATACAAGCTGAACTTTTTTTTCGTTTTTATGTATTTGCATTCCAATCTCCTTACTCTCTTGTATCTATCAAAACTATTTCCATGTATCCTGCTAGAATATCAATATTTTCATAGGATTTCGTCCGCGCCAGTACGATGCGGCCTTTGCATGATATGTCGTAGTACCATGCATTACCGACAGGTGTCGCAGATCCCTCCAATTCCATTTGGGTGTATACGACACATGTCGGTAATACTCCCTATCCGCGAAACGGTTGTTAACATTAACAATAGCCTAAATTCTTCATTATTCTGTAAAACCCTGCCAACAACTGTTCCTTTTTACAATATTCTTGCGTCCGCCGCGATTTCCCAGCCTGAAGTATCCGAAACTTCGTGGATGTGCTCTTTACTGCGCATCTCCGCCGGGACGAGCTTGCCTGCTCCAGGTCTCATCCTTAAGCCACACATTCAAAAGATCATATATTTTATTCTTATAAATGATATACGTCTCCTTGTCATTGGGGGCGATTTGGAGCAGCTCATGCTTTACTTCCTTAATGGTTTTATCCAGGCTTTCACAGAGGAAGGCGATTTGGTTGGCCCTGACCTTGAGCGAGGTATTAATGAAGTTCGTCTTCATCCTCTCATAGCCCTTGGCGGATGAGCTTTGTTGGAGCGATTCCAGCGAATCCTTCAGCTGCCTGGCCGTTTTATCGAGTTCCGCTTTGGACGTCTTGACGTTCTCCAATTGGACCTTCAGATTGGCAAGCTCCGTAGTCAGCTCGGTGATGATACCGCTTTGGTCTTCCACTGTCTTCTGGAGGTCCTCGTTCTCCTGCAGGGCTTGGTCTTTTTCCTGCAAGACCTGGTCTTTTTCCTGCAAGACCTGGTCTTTTTCCTGCAAGACCTGGTCTTTTTCTTGCCGGGTCTGCATCCGTTCATTGACCGCTTTCCTGAGTTCCTGATTGGTCATTCCCTCGATATCCATATCGATGATGAATTGCGCCCGTTCCTCCTTTGGGATACCTAAAAGAAGCACCGCCTGGCTGTAGTTTAAATTCGGATTCGAATCCGAATTTGAGGAGGTAAGATGTTCGGCTCCGTACTCTTTAAAGATACGCATCAGTTTATTGGCCCTGCTCTGGGAGAAATCGACCGATTCCTCCAACCACTTGCCCCATTCTCCATGCTTGAGCATGGCCTTGGCCTCCGTCAGCCGCTTTCCGATCTCGACGGCGGCGGCAAGGTAGATCCTCTCAGCCTGGTATTTGATCATGTTAATTTCAGCCGCGATTACATGCGTGGTGCGTCCGCTGATGACATCAGTTACTGTATCAGTTACTGTATCAGTCATGATATCCACACTCCTTGGGGCTAATTTCACTCATAGGATATGTGGTCAGGCTTTCGAGTGTGACAACCTCAGTCGTCAGGCTTTTTAATCTAGGGAAGTGCCCCGCTGTTTGGTCGAGACAGTAGGGTACTTCCCTTTTTAGAATCTTTTTAATCCCCACAAACCTGTAGCCGGCGGTCAATCATTCTCATAGTATATTAGGACAAGCGCGAACAAGCTCTGCTTGTCAAACCACTGAAGGGAGGGATAAACCATGGCGGTGACAGAGATAACCTTGGATTCGATACTGTCAACAAAATACCAAACCGGGACTACGTCGGCAGGCGACCCGAAGACCCAGAAGAAAAGCTTGAATTATGTGAAGCCTACAGCCACGAGTCAAGACATCTATGATGTTGCAGCGGCTCTATCAAGTCTGAGCCAGTATCCGCTGCTGAATGTGCTGCTCAACAAAAACTGGGAGCTTATTAATGAATAAGCAGCGGGAAAATCTGCCTGAAAGACCAGCTATGAAAAGTCAAAGTAAATCTTTAGGAGGTGATTGAAATGGCAATTATTACAAGCAAGGTGTTAAAGCTAACTTTTCTTACCACCGGCGGCAAATCCTTCGTTATTTCCGTCCCACAGCCGAGGGAGAACCTGACGCTGTCTGAGGCCCAGACTGTGATGGAAACGGTTATAGCCAAGAATATTTTTAACAGCCCCAGCGGTGAACTGGCCGCGATACGGGATATCAGGGTGATTGACATGACCACCAACGATCTCTACGATCCGCCAGTGACGTAAGCAATTTGCCCACAGAAAAGGAGGCGCCTTTTGAACTGCACTCAGTTCTTTGGGCGACTCCTTCTTTTGTCTTCATTCCCGCACACTGGAAAAGCTATAGTTTCCCTTTATTAACTGGAACCAAGCAGTTGGACAAAGCAACGCTGTACTATGTAACAACCTGGACGGCCTAACATAAGATATTGTATCCCCGTTGTTTAAGCCTGCGGCGGATCGAAAAGGGAAGAAACCCGCTTCTCTTTAAGAGTTCAGCGGGCTTCTTCTTTATTGTCATTATCCTAATTTACCCGGTCTCTGACGACAGCATCCCCATCTTCGATATAATCAAAAATCTCACACAGAATTCTAGTTAGGTAATCAGCCAGAATCTTAGAAGACTCGGCCGAATCCAGCGGCTGAGTATCTTTTATGATGAGCTCTTGATCAACTTTAGTAAGGTTTTCGTTAATGATCCCGTTAATGATTTGCTCATATAGGCCATAGATAATTTTAGACATGCGCCGCCTCTAACTCAGAACTGATTTTAGCTTTTTCACCAACGGAATATCTGCAGGGGCAAGGTCGTATGACTCTAACTCATCGAGATTAACCCCGATGATCTGGCTATGAACGTTTAGGGTAAACTCACCCGAGATCCACTGGCACCAGTAGGCTATCAGTTGTATTGTTCCGTTAAGCGCTTACCTCTATTTACGTATTTTGGTCAACTTATCTATTTACTCTCAGGCAATTAACACCTTTAATCTATGGACAGTCCCCTTTGGCGGAAAAGCGAATTGCGGACAAAAAATCGCCCCACACTTCCATAGTGTAGGGGATAGCTTTTCTGATTCGACAGGCATCGGTGCTCCTAGGGCTCCCTATAGGGAGCAGACCCCTCCCTCGATCAGTAGTCTCAATCTTTTAGCAGCACTTTAACTTCGTCTTCCGTCATACCTGTTGCTTTAGCTATCTTTGAAATCTCCATTCCCAAGTCCAAGAGATTCTTCGCAACTTCTGTCCTTCCTTCTACCTTTCCCTTCTGGATTGCTTCCCTCAACCGGAGTTCTGCTTCTCTAACGGCCGCCTTCTCATCTAAGACTGCCTTGCGTCTCGCAAAGTACGCTTCTCTCACCATTGGATCATCACTTGATTTCTCCCACGCAGCTATGGCCTGGTGCAAAACGGGATCTTGCATTGCAATCTCCTCCAGTGTTTTTAAAATTTCCTGATTTTCCGAACCCTCCAGAAGCAATAACCATCGAACTAGGCCATTCTCCCAAGGGCTAACCTCTCTTCTTTGCCACTTCGAGACCAATTTAGGCAATTCCATAAAGTGCATTTCTAAGGCTTCCGTAAGTTGGAATCTCTCTTCGTCTTCGTAAAGATGAAATACACTATGGTAGTTCTTCGTCTGATTCATATAGTTAAAATCTAAAATGTTAATCGTGACCGCCTTCGTTAGTTCCTTGTAGGCCATCCCTTCTCGCATCTGCCTGGAGTACATTTCCGCCCAATAATACAGTGAGCGTTTCTCTATATCGTATTGATTGCTTAATTGAATTTCTATGTTTATCTGCATTCCTTCAATCGTCACAGCACGAACATCAAGAATAGACTTCTTATCGTCCCGGTATTCTTTGTTCAATTCTGGACTCATAATCGTTATGCCTTCAATCCTACTTTTCTGTGGCAACCGCAGCGCGGCATTAAGAAATGCAATGAGAATTGCTTCATTCCCCTCTTTGCCGAAAATAAGCTTAAAGGCGTAATCGATCTTAAGGTTGATAAGCTCTTTCACATTTCTCTCTCCGTCCTAATTCACACTTCATGGTACCCAGATATTATAATAACTTTGCCCCCAACTACCAATTTAATTATAATTAGAGACGATCCTTAAGCTCTATAGCCATATTATACCATAGGTATTAAGGCCTTTAAACTAGTAATTAGATTTGTTAACCTCGATTATATCTGACTAATTTAATTCGCGCCCTATACGACCGTTACGTTCAGTATGCTCCCGTTCAAGAACCTTCACGCCGAGTATGGTCC
>NZ_JYNH01000150.1 GCF_000960765.1 Desulfosporosinus sp. I2
TCCTATAATAAGAACATCAACCTTTTCCACAGTTTTTCTTTACCTTTCATCAATGTAATACTATAAAATATGATAAAATATTACAACAATATGTGTCAAGGCAGTTTTCGAGTTTGAATTTCGCGCAACTTCCAATTGAAGCCTATGAAGGAAGTCGACAAGTGAGATGTTGAAAGAACTAGTTAAAACTAGAAAACATAAGGATAAGTGAGTATATGAGCCAGACCATCAAGGTTCCGACAAATCGAGGTCTATTGAGCGGGCGAACTCTTAAAATCCTCATCCCCATCTTGTTTGCAGTCCTCTTTTTTTATAATTCCGGCACCAAGAGGCTTAGAACTACAAGCTTGGAAGTTATTTGGGATCTTTGTAGGAACAATTCTTATGCTGATGTTGCAAGGACTTCCAGAAGCAAGTGCTATTTTTGTCGGAGTGTCGGCTGCCGGTCTGTTTGTCGTCCCTCTTAAAGATGTTTTAGTAGGCTATACAGATACTACTGTATGGCTAATTGTGGTGGCTATTATGATGAGCCTAGGGTTTAAAAAAAGTGGGTTAGCAAAACGTGTGGGACTCATGCTTATCAAAGCATTTGGTAAAAGTAGTCTGGGGCTGGGTTATGTTCTCGGGGTTACTGATCTCATGCTGGCAACGACGATTCCCGGAGCCCCGGCACGGGTGGGAGGATTGGTCTATCCCTTGGCCCAAGGAATATTTGAGGTCGTCGGATCTAAACCCTATGAGAACCCTCGTCGGCTAGGCGCTTATCTCACGGTCTTGCTCTATATGATGGATATGGTGGCGGGAAGTTTGTTTATGACGGGAATGGGTCCGAACCTCCTTTCCATGAAACTCGCTGCGCAAATTTTAGGAGTTCAAGTGAGCTGGGGTTTATGGACACTAGCAGCCGTTCCTGGTTTTCTTGTGTTTATTCTCCTTCCTTACATAGTCTATAAGCTGTATCCCCCTGAATTAATCTCTGTAGAAGAGGTTCGAGAAATGGCTCGTGAACAACTTAGTAGCCTAGGCTCAGTCACGAAACAGGAGATGATTGCCGGGGTAACCTTTTTCCTTTGTCTGTTATTATGGGCAACTAGTAGTATGTCACAAATTGACACGACGCTAGTTGCGTTTCTCGGGGTCACCGTTATGATTCTAACCGATGTGATCCAATGGAAGGATATCGCTGATTCGAATGAGACCTGGGGAATTTTGATTTGGTTCGGTGGAATTATTGGATTATCGTCAGCCCTTGACAAACTTGGGTTCTTCAAGTGGTTGACCATAGTGATGAAAGATGCTCTACCTCAGGGTATCGGTACGTTTACCACGTTTGTGATCATTGCGTTGTTGGCGATTATTCCACACTATGTTTTCCCGTCACTCCTCGGTTATGTTGCCACCTTTGCACCGGTTATCTTCAGTTTTGTAGCAGTCACTGGGGCTCCAAAGTATCCAGCCACGTTCCTGGTTGCATTTCTCATGGTAATTTCCTCAGCTCTGACGCATTATGGGAATGGCTTAGGGCCTTTACTGATGGCCACAGGTTATGTGGAAAAAACAGCTTGGTGGAAGATAGGTTTTATAGTAACCTTATTAGCAACTCTCGTTTATCTCACAATTGGTTTAGCGTATTGGAAACTTATTGGCTTATGGTAACGAGGGAAGAAGGATTTCTTCAAATTTTTGTTAGAACCGTAATTGTATGGAGGAATTATTGTAGCTTATCTAGAATCATAATTTAGTAGTGGTAAATCGTGGAACTGCTTAAGAGGGAGGAACATTTTATGAAAAATTGTGAAATGAAGTTGAATGGCAATGTATTGACTATAACCGTTGATATCTCCAAGGAATTTGGTAAATCAGCTTCGGGGAAAAGCATAATTATTGCCTCGACTGAAGGAAATATATCAATACCAGAGAAAGAAGATATCAAGATCGGTCTAAATGTTTATCGAAAACCATAATGAAATTATTCTCGGGTTCACCGCGAATAATTTCATTGTAGTGGGTGTATTCTTTGTGGAAATTGTCAGTAGAATTGAGGTCTCAATGTTCAGCTTTAGCTGAACGAGTCGATCAAAAAGAATAAGGATGTAATTATTAGGTCTGACGACCGACATATGGGGTGAAAAATGAGTAATCAAGTTACTGAGGGTCAAATCATAAGTACTCGACAAAGTATCCTTGATGTAGCCAGTCAATTGATAGCTCAGAAGGGTGTCAAAAATACCAGTCTGGCCGATATCTCAAAAGAAGTGGGCATAAGCAAAGGAACATTATATTATTACTATTCCAATAAGAATGATATTATCTATGACATTGCGGATATTCATCTTAAACAAATAACTGAAGAACTTTTATCCTGGATTGATAATATTGAGCATAATATCGCACCGGAGGAAATATTAAAGGTGGTGTTTGAAAGAATATCAACGGCTGAAACCAGAGGTAAGCTACATCTTTATCTTATCAGTGATGCAGTAACAAGTAATGAACCTCTTAAGCAGCGATTCAGGGAAAAATATAAGGAGTGGAGAATTGCACTGGAAAATGGTTTGAGAAAGGTGTTGAACGATAGAACAGTCGACTATGGAGTATTATCTTATATAATACTAGCAGCACTTGATGGATTTACAATTCAGTGGAGGCTTGGCGAGGAAGAAATCCCAATTGGCGGTATAGCAGAAATATTATCTAAGGTTCAATAAATCTTTTATTCCTAATCGGTCGGTCGGACGACTGACAAGAATAATGAAGGAGGTATCTAGAAGGTTAGAAGAATTTATGGTAAAAAAGTATCGGTAAAATTCCATACCGTAAAAGTGGAAGAGGGGGTTTTATAATGTATCAATTGTATTGTAGGGCTTATCAAAGTGCTTTCAAATTGGTTTCATACATACTGCCCTGGCGTAAGCCGGAGTTAATTCGAGGAGCAAACAGCTTGAATAAGCTACCAAAGCTCATAAAAAGTAAGGATATCGACAGCGTTTTGATTGTAACTGACAAGATAATTGCCTCACTTGGACTTATGGATGAACTGTTTAAAGGTTTAACCGATGAGGGTGTTCACTTTGTTGTGTATAAAGAAACTGTTCCGAACCCAACTATTGATAACATAGAAGACGCACTACAGATGTACAAAGCTAATCATTGCCAGGGTATCGTTGCTTTTGGTGGTGGTTCACCTATTGATTGTGCAAAGGGGGTCGGTGCACGTGTAGCCAGACCCCAAAAGAGCATTTCTCAGATGAAGGGGGTATTTAAGGTTCTAAAGAAAATCCCTCCTCTATTTGCTATTCCAACAACCTCTGGTACAGGGAGTGAAACCACAATTGCTGCAGTTATAACTGACAGCAAGACTCATGAAAAGTATGCAATCAATGACACTTCACTGATTCCCCATTATGCTGTACTTGACCCGGTGCTTACGGTTAATCTGCCACCGCATATTACCTCAACAACCGGGATCGATGCTTTGACACATGCTGTTGAGGCTTATATTGGTAGAAGTAACACAAAAGAGACAAAACAGTACAGTAGGGAAGCGGTAACGTTAATCTTTGAAAACATCTTCGAAGCCTATTCCAACGGCAGCAACCTTGTTGCACGGAGGAATATGCAACAGGCTTCATTTTTGGCAGGCTTAGCCTTTACACGAGCTTATGTTGGTTATGTCCATGCGGTCGCACACACGCTGGGTGGATTTTACTCATTACCTCATGGACTAGCGAATGCCATTATCTTACCGTATGTTTTAGAGTATTATGGTAAGTCGGCACATAAATCTTTAGCAGAACTGGCTGATTTGGTTGGTTTAAGTGCACTCAGCGACAGCAGTGAACAAAAAGCAGTAAAGTTTATTGAAGCAATTAAGAACCTTAACCAAACGATGGGGATTCCCAATAAGGTGGACTGTATTGTTGAAAGTGATATTCCTTTGATGGTAAAACGTGCTCTGGCAGAAAGTAACCCACTTTATCCTGTGCCAAAGATTATGTCTGAAGAGGATATCACGGCCATTTATTATTGTATTAAGGAGTAGATAGTATGTTTGGTTACGCTGGGAAAATTGCTAAGATTAATTTGAGCAGTGGTATCGTTGTGGACTACCCCGTATCTGACAAGGACAGAGAAATGTTTTTAGGAGGCAAAACGCTGGCGGCAAAAATTATTTATGATTCTTTGCAGAGCAAGGTGGAAGCATTTTCTGAGGAAAACATAATTGTCATTACTACTTCACCTCTTACCGGTTCTACGTCACCGTGTTCATCCAGGTTTAATGTGTCTACAATTTCACCGTTGACTGGTCTTCTAGTCTCCTCAAATTGCGGTGGAAGCTTTGGATTGCACCTGAGACGAGCGGGGTATGATGGGCTAATTCTTTGCGGAAAAAGTCAAGCAAAGGTCTATGTTGATATTACGGATCAAGAAATTTTAATTAAAAATGCAGAACACTTATGGGGCAAGAATACTAGCGAGACCCAACAACTGCTGGGTGGGAAAAATAAAGGGAAGTTCGTCATCGGTATTGCAGGCGAAAATATGGTCAGGTATGCAGCTGTGATTAGTGATGAGCGTGCAGCAGGGCGTGGCGGAGTTGGTGCCGTGTTTGGCTTTAAAAATCTTAAAGGGATTGTGGCCAGTGGAAAAGAGAGTATAGAAACGTTTGCTAAAGAAGATTTTAAAAAACACAACCTGAACTGGATTAAAAAGCTGAAATCGCATATACTGACCGGCGAACAGCTGCCAAAGCTGGGAACGGCGTCGCTTGTTAGTATGATGAATTTTCGCAATCAACTTGCTACTAAGAATTATTCAAGGGGCAGTTATGACGACTTTGAAAAGATTAATGGTGAAACCTTAAGGCAGGATCATTTAATAAAAAACAAGGGTTGCGTAACTTGCCCAATTCAGTGTGGTCGGGTGGTTAAAGCTTATGGAAAAGAGGTTAAAGGACCTGAGGTAGAAACATTGGGTTTGCTAGGAAGCAATTTACTAAACAATGATCTGCAAAGTATCTTAAACCTAAATCATTTATGCGATGAGTATGGACTTGATACGATTAGCTTTGGCAGTAGTGTTGGGTTTGCAATGGAGCTCAATCAAAAAGGCTTATGGAATAATGGTTTGACCTTTGGCGACTGCTCGAGTCTAGAGGAATTAGTGGAAAAAGTAGCAACTCGTCAAGGAATCGGCGATGAATTGGCAGAAGGAACAAAACGCATTTCCGATAAATATGGCGGAAGTGATTTTGCCATGAATGTCAAAGGACTTGAAATCGCTGCTTATGAACCGCGTGCAGCACAGGGAATGGGGTTAGGATATGCAACAGCAAACAGAGGTGGTTGTCACTTAAACGGAGGTTATCTTGTTGTGCTTGAAGGACTGGGGCTGGACGTGAGTGGAAAGAAAGCTAGGGGAAAAGCAGCCTATGCAATCTTCTTTCAAGATTTGATGGAGGTAGTATCTTCTGGTGGTACTTGTCTATTTTCCACTTATTCCTTATTACCAGAGATATTGGTTAAAAATCCAAATAACAATCTTGTAAGGTTTATTAACAAGGCAATCCCTTCGTTTGGATGGTTAGTAGGCTTTTTACATAACCACACCGGATTAATGAGTTTTAACATAAAAGGTATCTTGCCACATCCCTATTCAATTCAATCAGTGACAGGCTTTAAAACGACTATAGGAAGCTTTATTAAGACAGGTGAAAGGGGTTATAATCTAGAAAGAATTATCAACCTTAGGCAAGGTCTGAAGGGTAGTGACGATACCCTGCCCAAGAGGCTTACCAGTGAACTTCAAAGGGCAGATGATCCTGACAGTAAGGTAAAACTGCAAGGGATGATTAAGGACTACTACAAAATTAGAGGCTGGGATGAACAGGGTGTGCCCACAAAACGTAAACTAAAAAAGCTGGGTTTGGAAGACTATAGTGTATGATAACGGTTAAATTTTTTGGGTTGATTAGTGTTGACTATAATATTAGGCAGCTACATGTCAAAGAAGGTACAGTAAGACAAGTGTTAAATGAAATCAGGCACGGCTGCCCAAACATCTCAGAACAGCAGCTATTGCAGGTAATTATGTTTATCAATAAACAGCATATTAGTGGCAATAAGCGTCTTTCAGTGGTACTCAAGGACGGGGATGAGTTGGTGTTAATCAGTCCTTCAAGCGGGGGATAAGATGAAAACTAACATCGCCACTTATGCTTCTATAACAAAAAAACAAAAGCGTCCTCTCCATTTATTGAGTGAATGGGACGTTTTTGATTGTTGTAACAACATAGAATTTGGGGGACTGAGTTTTCACCCACCCTCTTTCAGGTTATGAAAGCGAGTTTGAGGTAAATTTTTGGCATGTTTTACCCGGAGTAATGCTCAAGTACTCGCAAAAAATCTGTTGGAAACGGAGCTTTAACCGCAATTTCACGTTGCTCAACCGGGTGTGGGAAGTGCAAAGAAAAGGCGTGTAAGGCTTGTCCAGAAATAAGAGCTGAGCCTTTTCCGTACATCCTGTCCCCGATAATGGGATGTTCAAGATAGGATAAATGAACACGGATCTGATGTGTCCTGCCGGTAGCCAGAGTCAGTTCTAACAGGGAAGCTCCGGAAAAGCTCTGAAGCGTCTTGTAATGAGTTATGGCCTCGTCTCCTCTTTGGTTAACCGCGCGCCGGTTCGGCTTGGTAGGATGTGGGCCGATTGGCGCATTGATTGTTCCAACCGGAGGATCCACAATCCCATTTACCACGGCTTGATAAGTACGCTTCAGGCTTCCTTCCTTTAGAAAATCATCTAACAGGGTTTGGGTATTGCTGTCTTTGGCAAATACAACACACCCCGAAGTCTCTCTGTCCAGGCGGTGTATGGGACGAACTGTGTAGATCGCTCCTTGTTGTTGATAATAATGAGCGAGATAATTGCTTAATGTGCCCCGGGAAGTTTGGCCTGCCGGATGCACTAAGAGACCAGAGGGTTTGTTCAAGACTATTAAATAGCCATCTTCATACAATAGTTCAATGGGTCCTGGCTCCGGTTCTACCCCGTAGGATAAGTCATCAAGAGTCAGCACGCGCAAAATATCTCCCGTTTTAACCTTCTTCTGCAAGAAAACGGTTTTCTTATTCAGAACAATTCCCTTTTGGCGGGTCAACTTCTGAATTTTCCGTCCCGAATAGTTCAGAACCTGTTTTAAGTAGACCTCGACCGTCAGGCCCTGATGCTCTTCTACGATCGTGTATGTAGTATATGATTTCATTGTTCTAGTTCCAATCTATTCACTCTTCCACCTCTAGTGGCCGTTTTTAGTAGAGCCTTTTTGCCTTTGCTTTTAATATTATCATATTTTTTACTCCTTTTTCGAGAAAATTGTTAGATTGAAACCGAAGCTAGAAAAGTATGAACTAATTAATAAAAAGCAAGAAGAGATTTAAATGTTTTATCTGGCTGGTTTACTTCATGATTTGGGAAAACTAGCGATTCCTAATGAAATTCTGATTAAACCAGGAAAGCTCACAGTTAAGGAATTTGACCTTATTAAACAACATCCATATTACGGCTTTCGTATTCTTGAACAAATTGAGGAATTCAATTTAATTGCCTCCTGGGTCTCTCAGCACCATGAATCATTAGATGCTGAGGGTTATCCGTGCAAGCTATCAATGGATAAAATTACTTTGGGAGCTCGCATTATCACAGTAGCGGATATTTTTTGCGCATTAAAGGAAGATAGACCTTATAGAAACGGATTATCTGTTGAACAGACATTGGTAGTTATGACCAATATGGCCGTTCAAAATAAAATAGATTCTAATTTGGTGAATTACATACGTTTAAATGCTAGTATGATTGCCAATTTAGTTATAAAAAAAACAATAACTCAATAAGGTGGGGTGCAAGAAAGCCTCCCATGGGCCTTCTACTTGAATTAAAATACCTCAGCAAATGCAGTGAACTGCAGCGAACTAGAGCCAAGAAACTTTTGATAGTTTCTTGGCTCTAGTATACTTATACGGTTCATTTTAGTTGCTTAGAAAGATCCTCTGCCCATTCCGCCTCCATTACGTTGACTTGCACCATACCCCATACCTTGGCCTTTCCCCAGACCCATTCCCTGTCCCTGTCCGAATCCTGCTGCCATGCTTTTCCCTATTCGAGCGCTTCCAGTTCCGTCGCAGGTAGTTTGATTCGTTTTTATTGAGTTCAAGATAGCGTCTGCTTGCTCCTGCGTAAGGTTACCATCAGCCACTCTTTGTTCAAGGATTGATTTCTTTTGCTCAAGAGTCAGAGCTTTGAACTCGTCTAACTTACCGGCTTCGTCAGCAATAGTGCCGTAGGTTTTTCCTGTTGCTCTTTCTGTAATTACTTGTTCTACGGTTTTTCCAGTCAAGCCTGCTGTGATTTCTGCTGTAGTCTTACCGGTAACAGCAGCGAAAGCAGTTCCGGTTACCCCTAAGAGTCCGACGATAGTGGCGGCTGCAATGTAAGATTTAATGTTTTTCATTTCAATTCACTCCTTTTTCATTGATTAAGTTAACTTATGATTGAATTATAGTAAGAATCTTTGTCAAAAGTATGTCAAAAGTTTAAAATAACTATGTCATCGTTTATATTGTCCAAAACCTCAGGTTTTTAGGCCTTAATAACCTATAGTTGCAGTACGTGCTTAAAAACCGCTACTACCTAACG
The DNA here is from genome assembly GCF_000960765.1 of Desulfosporosinus sp. I2. Taxonomy (GTDB): domain Bacteria; phylum Bacillota; class Desulfitobacteriia; order Desulfitobacteriales; family Desulfitobacteriaceae; genus Desulfosporosinus. The sequence continues at coordinate 8,695 of NZ_JYNH01000150.1, forward strand.
AATGTCCTAATAGATCTTTAAAAGGCTATCACGTTGTGAAGTGATAGCCTTTTAAAGATCTATTGTTAGTCTTGGTAGTCTAATCTAAACTATAAGAAGCTATTTTTAGAAGATAACGCCTAATGCGATAAGAATCAAAATTGCTACAGCAATTACGCCTACACCTGCACCTACACCTGCACCTACGCCATAACCACCACAAGCAACAGCTGGGGCAACAGGTTGAGGACAACATGCCCCGCTCATTCCACCATAACCCATTCCGTACATAAGAAGTTCCACCTTTCTGATTTAGAATACGATTCCCATAGCGATCAAAAGAAGAATTATTACTACAACTGCAGCGATCCCAGCACCAAAGCCTTTTCCGCAACCGCAACCTACTCCATCAACGTTTCCAAATGCCATTTGTATTTCCTCCCTTACCAGTGATACCCTATAGTATGCACAATTTATAAATAAGGAACAATATGGTAAATTAATACGACCCTCCGCGTTACGGGTGTATGACCTATTATTTGGGATGAATAATGGGCGTTGAACTTATGTATGGAAAGATGTTTTACCTGTAATACTAGAGTTATATTGTGATTGGAGGTATTTTATATGGGCGATAAAAGTCCGAAGAACAAGGAAAAGAAGAAAAAGAAATCTGAGAAGAAGGCAATTCCTCCCTTATCTTATACCTAGGCCCCCAATAAATGTTGTTAATCTCAAGCTTGACGACTTCGGTATTGAACCGGGGTCTATTTTTTTAGCCTTTGAAATCGTTGGAAATGAACATTGTAGTTTGTAAAAAAACAGGCAGTTTGTAAAAAACGTTTAAAGCATCTCCATAATTTGTTATAATTATTGTTTAAGGATTGGATGATGAGTTTAGGATGCTCACAAATAGTCGTTGGACTCGTGGTGCAGGAACTAGATTATACGAGGAGGTATTATGATGACGGATAAACAATTATTTGGAACGACGATTACTGAAATTATTAAACAGCGAATATCTGTCCGTACTTATTTAGCGCAACCCCTGACGCCCGATTTAAGTCAAACTTTACGAGGATTCTTTTCGACTCTTAGCGGTCCATTTGGTGGGACTGTCAGATTCGAACTGATCGAAAGAGATTTTGCGTTGAAAGATTCCAAGGCTAAGCTTGGGACTTATGGAGTGATTAAGGGTGCGTCGAGTTTCGTTGTTGCTGTGGTCGAAAAGGCCGACAAAGATCTAGAGGAATTTGGATATTCCCTAGAGAAATTAATTTTATATGCTACGTCATTAGGCTTGGGCACTTGTTGGCTGGGGGGGACGTTTAAAAAGAGCGAGTTTGCCAAAGCAATTAAGCAAAAAGATCACGAGATATTGCCTTGTATCTCACCGATTGGGTACCCCAGCAATCATAAAAGTTTTCTAGAATCAGCCATGAGATTTGCAGCCGGGTCAAATCAAAGGAAAGGATGGGAAGAACTGTTCTTCAGTGGTAACTTCAATCATCCCTTATCTGAGTCAGAAGCTGGCAGATACGTAACTCCTTTAGAGATGGTTCGGCTGGCACCCTCTGCTTCTAATAAACAACCGTGGAGGATTGTCAAAGATGCTAATAAGATTCATTTCTACCTCCAGCATACTAAGGGTTATGCAAAAGCTCTGGCTAATGATTTACAAAGAGTTGATATGGGGATTGCCATGTGTCATTTTGAACTAACAGCTAATGAATTAGGTGTTGATGGAAAATGGCATAACAGTGATCCAGGGAACATAAGTACACTACAAGATACAGAGTATGTTGTAAGTTGGGTCGAAGGTATTCAATAAATAGATAGATATTAAGAAGGAGGAGGTTTAGTGAACGCAGGATCCTGGGTTGCGATTTATCTACCATTGTTCATTATATTTATGATCGTTCTACCGCAACAACGAGCAGCATATAAGGCAGTAATATTTAAAAGTAGGAAGAGGAAAGGAGTAGTAGAGATGACAAACGAGCTGATTAAACGCTATATCGGGAAGAGTTGCCTGATATCTACTGGTTCTTTTGGCACTAATGTTAAAGGAAAAATTATTGATGTTAATGAAAATTGGTTTGAAGTTGAAACGAAAAAAGGTAGCGAACTCATTAATGCAGAATTTATTCAGAGTATAAAATTCGTATAAAAATCAAAAGCTGCCGTTATAGAACGGAGCGCAAACCCCTATAATGTTGGCTTCGGAGGCTTCGGAGGCTTCGGAGGCCGAGAATAATGTCAGTTAAAATAGTTGTTGACAGCATATGCTGAAAATGGTATTATAGCTGAGTGCCACATAACGCACTACGATCGAAACTGCAAGAAGTTAAGGCTTTAAGCGAATTGATCAAAACAAATGAAAATTAGTTATTGACAACGAGAGTTGAAAATGCTAATATGTAATTCCGGCCTAAACGGCCAAAAAGATTATGGTCTTTGGTCACCTCCCGCCATCCTGCAAGATGGTTAATACGTGCGAAGACAGTGTCTTCGGGCTCCGGTGACACCCAGACCATCACGGCAGCTAGCCATCCATGGCGCTGCTCTAATCTCGAACATCCCTGTTCGAGTCATGGTCTTTGAAAACTAAACAACAAGGACAGCCAATGAGAGAAACTCGCAAGAGTTTCAAAATAAATCATGAGCGAATCATCTTCTTCAAGTAAGAAGTTTGAATAAC
>NZ_JYNH01000151.1 GCF_000960765.1 Desulfosporosinus sp. I2
TGACTATGACTACATCCATAAAGAAATGGCGAAAAACGGTGTTACTTTAAGCCTTGTTTGGAATGAGTACTGTGAAACATGTCGGCTTAGTCATGAAGTTCCCTTCATGTACACTCAGTTCTGCAAATACTACCGTGAGTATGCTAACGTTGCAAAAGCTACCATGCACATCGACCGCAAGCCTGGAGAACTACTAGAAGTCGACTGGGCTGGCAAGACAGCCACAATTATCGATCGTGACACAGGCGAAGCTATCGACGCCTACGTTTTTGTAGCGGCATTATCGTCTAGTCAATATGCCTATGTTGAAGCCTTCTTGTCAATGAATCAGGAAAGCTGGATTGCTGCACATGTCAATGCCTATCAGTTCTTTGGGGGCGTTACCAGAATTCTAGTTCCGGATAATCTTAAGACAGGTGTAGAAAAAACATCATGGTACACACCGATCATTAATAAGACCTATCACGATATGGCCGAACACTATGGAACAGCTGTAATTCCTGCTCGTGTTAGAAAACCGAAAGATAAAGCTACGGTTGAAGGTACTGTCGGGATCATATCGACCTGGATCATCGCAGCGTTACGCCGTCAGAAGTTTTTCTCACTTAGAGAACTTAACGAGGCCATAATGCCTAAACTACAGGACTTCAACAGTAAACCGTTTCAAAAGAAACCAGGGAGTAGACTAAGTGTCTTTAAGGAAGAAGAGCAACCTGCGCTACTACCACTGCCCCACGTTCCCTACGAGCTAGCCACTTGGAAGATCGCAACCGTTCAGTTTAACTATCATATAGCCGTAGGGAAAATGTATTACAGCTGCCCGTACGAATACATCAAACATAAAGTTGATGTACGTATCACCAGGAATGTTATTGAAGTCTTCTTTAATAACCACCGAGTCTGTTCACATCCAAAGCTACATGGACGAGAAGGCCAGTACAGCACGGTTGTTGAGCATATGCCAGAAGAGCATAAGCAGTATGCTGCTTGGAACTCAGAGCGGTTTATCTCTTGGGCAAAAAGTGTTGGTCTTAATACATCCATAGCTGTCCAAGCAATTCTTGCGTCGCACAAAGTAGAACAACAAGGCTACCGATCATGCATGGCTCTACTCAAGATGGCTGACAAATACGGCGTGAATCGTCTTGAAGCTGCCTGTGAAAAAGCGTTATCCTATACGCCAAATCCTAGCTACAAAAGCATCCAGACGATTCTAAAAACTGGTCATGATAAAGTCGTCAAAGAAGAAACTGTTCCTATTAATACGTCTGCAAACTTTGGATTTACAAGAGGTGCAGACTATTATGGGAGGAACTCATAATGCTGAACGAAACGACAGTAACAAAACTGAATGAGCTCAGACTACCTTCCATGGCTGACTCCTATCGCAAGCAGTTAGATGATCCATCCTTCAAGGACCTATCATTCGAAGACCGTTTTGGCCTTATGGTAGATACCGAATGGGCTAGAAGAAAAAACAATAAATTAGCCCGCCTTATTCGAAAATCAGAACTCTATTTTAGCGATGCTTGCATCGAGGATATAGAATACCATGCTGACAGAAAGCTTGATAGAGCTCAGATTACACGTCTATCAACCTGCAATTATGTTCAAGAAAAACACAACCTTATTGTTCTTGGCGCATCTGGTGCTGGCAAAAGTTACATGAGCTGCGCCTTTGGAATTGCAGCTTGTCGCAACTTTTACACGGTCAAATACATCCGTCTTCCTGACCTACTCAATGAATTTGCAGTAGCCCGAGGGGAAGGTATCTTTCAGAAGGTCATGAAGCAGTACAAACGAGTAAACCTGTTAATCCTTGACGAGTGGCTCCTTATACCCTTAAATAACAACGAAGCTCGTGACCTCCTAGAGATTGTTGAAGCTAGACATCAAAAGACCTCGACCATTTTTTGTTCACAATTCGCGCCAGCAGGCTGGCACGGAAAGATCGGTGAAGGCACTTTGGCTGACGCAATCCTTGATCGAATTGTGCATGATTCATACACCATCTTCATTGATGGAGAGGATTCCATGCGTAAACGCAAGGGTATTCAAGAATAACGTATTGAAGTAATCTTGGGCCCCCTGTGCTGCTTGAATCTCACAGTAAGTGGCTCAACCAGCAACAGGGTGGCTCATTCTGAGCGAGATAGTGGCTCAGTACTGAGCGTATTGGTGGCGCTGCCACACCGAAATATTCAAACAGGAGACCAAAGCCGGAATACTGGGAATCGAAATTAAAGATGATAACTTCGTTATGATGAACCAGCCAGCTCCTGTATTTTCGGAAATCATAGATAAAGATGAAATTGCAGATTCATTGAATATCAAGACTCCGCAAATTCCAGAAGATTTGCCGGTTCAAGTCGTATCAACAGGGCTTCGCGATATTATGGTTCCGGTAAAAAGCATTGAGATTTTAAATGCAATCAAACCGGAGATGGAAAAGATTAAAAAAATTAGCCAAAAATACAATGCAGTCGGGTATCATGTTTTTACCTTAGAATCCTTGCATGGTGCTAACGCTAATTGCAGAAACTTTGCGCCATTATATGATATCCCCGAAGAATCGGCAACAGGGACCTCGAATGGTGCACTTGGCTGCTACCTGTATCACCATAAAAAAATCAACAACGAGCAAGCTTTAAACATAATCTTTGAACAAGGGTATTCCATGAAAAAACCATCTGAAATCCGAGTATCGTTAGTAGTAAAGGAAAATGAAATTCTTGAGGTCAAGGTTGGGGGGAGTGCAATGAATTTAACTTTAACGGAAGTTGAAATATAGAACAGGAGTAAAGCAAATTAATGTAACTAATTTGACAATACTACAAATACATCCAGGACTCACTTTGTTCAAGCGGCATCTTTTTTAACCATTCAAGGCACGTGGAGTGCGTTTGCCTTTTACAAACAGGAACAACAGGAGGTTTTGCATGAGTGAATTTTTGAAATTAGAAGATTTCACGAATTTATTTTTTATCCTTTACTCTCCCGCCTGTGCAGCTGGGCTGATGGGCAATGCACAGCACAATATAAAACTTTGGTAATAACGACGACTATTCTATCAATAGTAAAAGAAGATCGCTTTATGCATAGCTGACCATCTGCAATTATCGGAAATGCTGCGGGAGGTCATTTATTTTTTATGTAAGAGTTGACACAGGCTAATGAAAAGTACAAGGGGGATGCTCTTCTTCAAAAGACTTATACCGTCGACTTCCTCTCGAAGAAACGGGCCGAGAATGATGGGGATGTTCCACAGTATTATGTTGAAAACAGCCATCTCGCCATTATTGATAAGGATACTTGGGAAGCCGTTCAACTTGAAATAGAGAGACGAAGAGCTTATGCTGAAAAACATCATATCCAAAAGGTTGATTACGCTACGGATGACAACCCCTTCGCAGGAAGAATCATTTGCGGAAACTGCGGAAGGGCTTATGGCAGAAAGGTTTGGAATTCAACGGATGAAAGGTTGCGTAGGATTATCTGGTGGTGTAACAATAAATATGTAGCCAAAGGAGAAAAGGGGTGCGGGAGTAGGCATATTGATGACCAACTTTTATATATAACCTTTGTCAACACTTTCAATGCGGTGGTTGAAAACAAAAATTACTTTATGGCTAAGTGGACGGACCAAAGTAACGGAGATGACATCCTCAAGCGAGTCATTGCGAAGCGCTTTATTGATATATTCAAAACTGCAAAGCCTATTGACCGGTTTGATGTAGACCTGTGCTTTAAATTGACGGAAAAGATAACGGTTTACGATGGGGAGTTGGTTGTTAGTCTGCGTGATGGGTCTGAGATAGAGTGTGAAATTGAATAAGGCCGAAGAGTAAGCCGACTGGGGTGAGTGTTTTTCACCTTGGTCGGCTTTTTTAATTATTCTAAAACACTTGGTAATAAAATTTTTGAGAAACTTATGACGGATATTTACCGGGGGCTTGAGCCGATAGAGGAAAAATATTCGATGGAGCTTGCTATACACGAACAATGCCAGCACCGGCAAGTTGGTACAACCCATGACCTATCAAACTCTTTCAGGGGGCAGTAGCCAACTGTCAGACAATGGGAACGGGAAAATTACTATTTCAGGTTATACCTCGACTTATTCTCCAGTTTCACAAATCGGTTTAACCCTGCACCTTCAGTATTTATCAAATGGAAATTGGTATACTCTTCAATCTTACGACTGCACATCTTCTAACGCATCATATGTGTCCGGAGGCCAAAATTTAGGCGTATCGTCCGGGTATTATTACCGGGTATTTGCTGAGCATACAGCATATAACGGGTCGACCTATGAAACCGGTTATTCCTATACTGAAGCCGTTTATATTCCTTAAATTGTTGTTACAAGGGAGGAAATATTATCCTCCAAGTATTTAGATGGCTTTCGCCATTTAAATAAGGACGCTTTCAGATCAACCATACCCACAAAGTAACAATTGATCTGAAAGCGTTTGCCCCTACACAAATTGTAGGTAATTTTATACTACACCTACTGGGGGATATTTGTGAAGGGAGTATTAAGAAATGGAGGGGAATTTGAACTGCTTTTTATCCCCTGAAAATATTTTTAATGAAAACTTAATATTGATGATTCAAGCAAATCTCGTTCCATTGGACTCGGCGAATGCCGAGAGCCTATTTAACTTACAATGAGGTGATGGTATATATGAATGTAATTCTCTAAACAATTTCTTTTTAAAATAAACTTTTATGGAGGGAAACTAAAGAAATGAAACTTAAGAAGATACTCGGTCTACTCTTAGTTGCCGTATTACTTGTTGGTTCGTTACCCTCTGCGGCATTTGCAGCAACAAACAAAACAAAAGTTGCAGATAACGCGAAGTTAGACAAAGCCAAGTTTCAAGAAGAAATTGATGCAGTTGCTGCTAAAATAGGCGCAAAAGCTGTAATTCTTGAAAATGTTGATCCTTCAACTGTTAAACTACAATTTAATTCGGTTAAAGATTTTGAGAACTCAATAGGAAAGTTACATGAAAAATTAAATGTACCACAATCAGCTGACCAGTTGGTTCAGCCAATGGACTTTACTGGTAAATTTAAGAGTGAGTATCCGCACCCTGTTTGGCTCGGCAGTTATGAGGTTATCGGGTATATTACCCAAGAAGTTTGGGCAACAGAGTATTGGAATTCCTACTATGAGAAAAATCTATTCTCTCAGGTAACCTACCACACGTCTTATATCGCTCCTTACGGCGTAGGTTTTTCTTGGTCACCAAACCCCTATACGCATAGTATTATCGACGGTGGTAGAACAATAGAAGCAAGTGCTGACGGTCAAATTACATTAGGGGTGAAAATTGGAGACTATGAAATTGGTTTTACTTGGTCGATGGACATGACTGATTGGTTTTACGCAGTTTAATCGAATTCTATTTTACAAAGAACCGTAGGGCATAAATTACATGCCTGCGGTTCTTTGTAACCCAAATCACAAGAAAATTAAGTTACTGTATCTTCTTGGTCAACAAACTCTAGAACATCCCCTGGTTGACACTTGAGGACCTTACAAATTGCATCGAGCGTCGAAAACCTTATTGCTTTTACTTTTCCAGTTTTCAAGTTTGAAAGATTTACATTAGTAATTCCAATTGCTTCAGCCAATTCATTAAGTTTTATCTTCCGTTCAACTAAGACTCTATCTAATCTTATGATAATGGCCATTGCTTAGCACATCCTTACAATGTTGTATCTACTTCATCTTGAAGGAATATCCCGTATTTAAATACATCAGCTATTATAAAGATAACCACTGCAATTAAGATTCCGCTTAGATGGATATTTGAATAATCAAAATCAAAAATTTTTGATACAAAAGCCCAACCCAAAAGGTTTCTTATTGGATCAACTACAACTGAATAAACGATTATTGATAATGCTATCTTTTTAAGCCTTCTAACATTATTAATATCGAATGGTGTTGTGTTTCTTGAAATTGTATTAAGAATGTTTATCACCTGCTTTAACCCATATAGAATAACAATATTAAGAATTGCACTTGAAACCAAGTAAGTTAGGAAGGCGGATTTCGCGCTAAACATTTCGATATTTAGAGATTGTATAATCCTAAAAGGAATATAAACTCCAAAGGCGGTACCATTGGATAGATTGTATTTTATAAACCAATCTAGATTTCCCTTTTCAGCAGTAAATCCTTGTTCCGGAGCAGAGAATAAAATAAAAGATACAATTAATGCTGCAAAGAGTAATATTATCCCAATAATAAAGATAAGTGCTAAGATATTTTTGATAGTTCTCGCTCTTTTTTTCAAACTTATAATGCTATCTTGTCTCATAATATACCTCCCTTTTATTTCATTATAATGGATTTGTATTCGAGATTCAATAATTTAATAATGATAAACGATAAAGATATACAAGTACACGAAAAATTAAACTCATGCGTTACCACTATCATGGCTACACTCCTTTACCCGGCGCACAAGTTCAGTACTTAATTTATAGTGAATCGGGTGCTTTGCTTGGGGCTATAAGCTTTTCGGCAGCAACCTGGGCTCTGCGCCCACGAGACGGATTCATCGGTTGGAATAAAAAGCAGTTAAATCGGCAATTTCGAAAATCCAGAAATGTAAATCGTTTTGCGCATTGGGTAGAACTCACGACCCCCGACCCCCTAAAAAGGCCCCCTGGGTATGAGCATCATAATTCCGCGTTTCAGTATCACTACTTTGCCCAGACACATGTTGAAGCCGTAATCCTGTTGCAGAACCTGAAACGTTGATGTATCAAGGGACTGAGAGGTTGAGTTAGTAAATATGTTTTGACGTGGAGGATATCTTTCACGTCTTTTCTTTTGTAAAATATAAATAGGCTTGCTTATTTTTTATAGATGGTAAGAAACGAGATGAAAAATGTCAGGATTATACCGGCTATACCTAAAGAGAATAAAAAGCTCAGAGTTGCCGCCTACTGCAGGGTCAGCACATCCGGACCGGAACAACTGCGCAGTCTTGAGATTCAGATAAGTGCATATACGGAGATGATACGAAGCCATCCCAATTGGCTTTATGCCGGTGTATTTTTTGACATTGAAAGTGGACTGCGTCGAAGCGGAAGAACCGGTTTGGATAAAATGCTTAGGAAAGCTGAGAAAGGCAAAATCGATTACATCATAACCAAGTCAATCAGCAGGGTGTCAAGGGACACTCTGGAGATTTTAAAGATGATAAGATTTTTAAGAGAGCGAGGGATCAATATGCATTTTGAAAATGAAAAGTTGGATTCAATTGAAGTGGATAAAGAGTTCGAGATTACACTTAGGAGTATGCTTGCACAGGATGAGAGCCGGAATACCAGCGAGAATATCCAATGGGGGTTTCAGCGTAAGTTCGAAAAGGGCGATATGTTCACAACGTATAAGAATTTTATGGGATATGACTGCGTAGTGAAAATTGGGGTATTATCTGCTAAAGATTATGAAGATTGGCGGTTCGGTCGTGTACCATACCTTGAAAAAGTATGTAAGACCAACTTGAGCAAGTTGTCATTTATAATAAAAGAACTTAGGGCATATGCTCTGGAGAATCATTTGAAATCCTCATCGACGGCGTATAACCAGTGTGGCGTAAAAGGCAAGAAAATCCCCTTGCGCTTTAGCAAATCCGGATATACCGTTATAGAAGAAGCCTATGCTACACATTATGTTGTCAATACTAAGAAAGAGGAGAGGGATTCAGAGTTAAGTAAAACGCCGGAGGAAAGAAACCACTGACAAAGGGAGTATATGAAACCAGGCACAGGCCATGTGATTTTCTGGATGAAGATGGAGAATGTAAACTGGGTGCTATGAAACCTGAAAGCTGTAAGACTTATCCACATACAAATCAGCCGGAAAGGTTAGGGAACCTTTACAGTATGTTAAATGTGGTTGAAGTATGCCCGGTAGCTTTTGAGATATTTGAAAGATTAAAGGAAATTTACAGATTTAAAAGCAGATAGCGATATTGAACCTGCTAAAACTTTGCGCAAAGCTCCTTTATTGCGAATAATAGGATATTGTAGGGTGATTGAAATACAGGGGGGAAAGATGAATCAGAAAGAATTTGTTGGGAAATCAGATGAAATACTGAACTGTATGAGCATTGAGGAATTAAGAAGATGTCTGCATAATATTGCAAGAAAAACGCCTGAAAACAAGAGAGCGTCATTTCTACAGCTGCTTGAAGATTGTCATGATCAAGATGACCGAGAAGACCGAGAAGATAGTAAGTACGAGGAGGCATTGCAGCATAAAAGATTAATACCTAATGAGAAAGTAAAAGAAAAGCTTAGTGATATAAAGAGAATTTTTACTAAAATAGAAAATGGCGAATTGTGTTTGTCGGCCCAAGGATATGAAGATTATTCCAATGGATATTGGGCAAGTGACTGGATATGGGAATATGAGGACAATGAAGGTATTGCAGGATAATCGAAGATGCAGTTTTGTTTGCGCATGACTGTATGAATGATTGCAGATATGAAGAAGCAGTAACAATTTTTAAATTGATTATGGATACACAAATATTCGTTGAAGATGAAGATGGCGGAGATTCTTTTGAATTAAGCCTTGAAGAAATGGTCGATGAAAAACTGGTTGGAGTAAACTTAAAGGTACTTGCACTAGACGTACTGTATTCAAACTATCAATTACAAACGGCAGCTCAACGTGCAAGTGTTTTGTATTCATATTTTATATACCCTTATTTTAAAGAGATTCATATTGAAGACATTTTCTCGATAGGTAGAGAAGAGTTAAGGGATACGGATATGTTTTTGCAATTGTGGATTGATTTTCTTATGCAACAGAGCGGTGAGGTTTCGGCATGTTTATTAAAGGAAGGTTTATTATATTATAAAGGAACGGAGGGTTTGCTGGAAATGGCGAGAAAAGGCTATAAAGAGCATCCATCCGTTTACTTGGCTGCGTTGTTGGAATACGAAAAGACTCATGATTATGAGAAAATGAAAGGGATTGGAAAAGAGGCACTTGATAGAATAGAAAGTGATTTGAAAATACGCGGTGAAATTGCTTTGAAAACAGCTCAGGCGTCCGGTTGTTTAAATGATAGTGAATTCATGAAGGAATGTTGGTATGAAGCCTTTTACTCCAATTCAACCATACCTAATTATTTAAGACTTTTTACAGACGGAGAAGTGATAAGGGAATATAAAGATTTTGCAGAAAAAAGAATAGAAAAATTGCATGTATCTGAAAATCACTATAATCAGTGCATATCTGAAATTGCTAAAAATAATATTACCGATATAGAATATAAATATCTTATACTTTTTCTCGGGACATTTTGAAATGATTAAAAGCTGGTGTATGGAACAGAAAAGTCCATTGGGCTGGAGCGGTAATTTTATCGGTTATGGTGTAGATTTATTACTGTTGTATTTATTCACGGATAATAATCTGAGAAAAGCCGGAAAAAAGATAGCAGTCCAGGTTTCAAACAGGATAGGGTTTAATGAGAGCAAAAACCTTGTATTCATGAAAGAAAATTCTGTATTTGAAACTGAAGTGAGTACGCAAAAAGGTGAAGAAATATTTTGGAGTATCTTTTGTTTATGGAAAGTAAATTATGCAATAACTGTCGATGATATGAGTTCATATGTCAAGTGGCTGGAATCCGTGATTGATAAAAGAATAGATGGAATTGTAGGCGGAAAATACAGAGATAAATATAATGATGTTGCTTTATTGGCAGCTGCCTTGGGGGAAGTAAAAGAGTCGTTAGGTATGAAAATGGCAAAAAGTATTGTCATAAACAGGTATTTAGAAAGATATCCACGGCACTCAGCCTTTCGAGGAGCATTGAAGGAATACATTGATTAAATATTTTATTAAAAATGCCTCAGTAACAACAATTTTTGTCAGAAGTATTCTCCCGCCCAGGCCCCACCAGGCTCAGGCGACATCTTTTTTGTATCCTCAAGGCACGTTGAGAGTATAGTTCTGATGACGAATAGTGGTTTGAAGGGCAAATAAGACAGGTCAACCACTATATGTAGTGGTTTTGGAGCAGAAAAGGGCAAAAATCGGGGTCAAAAAGTGCATTTTACGGCCCGATTTTTTAGGGGTTTTTATAGATGACATCGGGTATTCTTGAAGATGAAATCCCAAAAACGCAATGCAACGGGTGGTATTGTGATATACTTAACTGCGTAAGCGTATATTATTGCGTCATAACTTAAATTAAATAATTGAATAGTTAGAAATAGATATGACCACTGTAACTTAACGAGTTAGTTTACAGTGGTTATACTTTAATAAGTAAAAGTCTCCTAACAATTTTTAAAAAAGTTGTAACGAAATATGAAGAAAAAGGACATACATTACGAAAGGAGGTTGTTTGTGGAGGATTTTAATAGGCTTTGCGAATTATATTCAAAACAGTTGTTCAAATATCTACTATTTCTTACGAAAAGTCTATTTTTACTGAAGATAAAAGTGATATAGCTGACTACTCTACTCCTGAAAGCGTAAATTTAGAAAAAGAAACGAACATTGAACTAATAAAAGCTATTCATAAATTAAAAGAGCCTTATAAAGAGATAATTACTCTTCGCACTTTTAGTGAATTAAGCTTCAAAGAGATTGGGGAGATATTTGAACAAAGCGAAGGATGGGCAAGAACTACATTTTATAGAGGCAAGCTCCAGCTTAAAGATATTTTAACTAGAGGTAGATGGGAGGATTAACATGAAAAATAGATTGTGATGTAGTTAGAGATTTAATTCCCTTATATATTGAGGGCTTAACAAATGAAGGAAGTAACGAATTTTTATTAAAACATATTAAGGACTGCAGGGAATGTAAAGAAGTCTTTGACGAACTTCAAAAGGAAATAATAGATAAGAGAGCCAATAAGGCTTTGTATATAAAAGACATACCCTCTAATAAACTTGTAAAAAGGATTAGAAACAGGATTATCGCTTTTGTAGTATAGCATTATTCATGGGTGTATTTTTAAATACATTTGGTAGTTATGCTGTCAAAATATATCAATCAAGAACTGCTGCTACCAACTTTTTAGATAATGTGTCCAAGGGTGATTTTAACCAAGCCTTTGATTATGTAGCTTATTTTGATTTCGCATCAGATATCGAACCTAATATATCATATGATGACGCAAAAAAGGTATGGGTTGGTCGGGTAAGTGAACTTAAATCAAAAGGAGTATATGTTAAATCTTATAGCGGATTAAGGGTATGGACTGATGATACTTATCCTAATGGAGAAGTTACTCTTACAGTAGT
>NZ_JYNH01000152.1 GCF_000960765.1 Desulfosporosinus sp. I2
CCCCGTTAACTTAATTCAAATATTTTTAATATTATATCATAAAATGTCGAAAAATTAAGGGAGTAGCCTTATTCGAACTTTGGGTTAGCCTGATGGTTTTTACGATCTATTGGCGAAAAGCTTGGTTCTTTTGGTAATTCCAAAAAAAGTTAATAATTAAGAAGGCGTTTTTTGGTTTACTTGATAACCACATAAAAAACGCCTTCTTTTATTCAAAAAACTTATGATTTTGTATAAATGGGCTACACTTTGCTAAGTATTCACTTTTCGTTCAGTTAGGGAGCGATGACGCGCCGAGCGCCAAGATACCGTTTAGACCAATAAGAATCGGTCATATCATCATAAGAGACTCCACCTGAGGATGAATTAATCATCGTATTTTTTCCAATGTAGATCCCAACATGAGAAGCCCCTGAGGAATACGTATGGAAAAATACTAAATCACCGGGGCTCAAGTCAGATCGTGAAACAGAAACACCATTTAAATACTGCTGCTCAGAGGTTCGACTTAATTTTATCCCAAAGTGATTATATACGCTCTGAGTATAGCCTGAACAGTCAAATCCCGGGGATGCTGTCGTACCTCCCCAGACATAGGGAGTCCCTAAAAACTGAGCGGCATAATCCAGAATCTGTTGCACTCCACCGGAAACTTGGACAGTACCAGCCACCCCACCGCCAGAATTAGCTCCACCAGAGGACTGATTTGGGGCCTTAGCCGCATACGCTGCTTCAAGTTCTTCTTGTTCAATTAATTTTTGGATCCGACTGACCTTGGCCTGAGCAGAAAGAGCAGCGTTCATGGTTGTTTTCTCTTCTGTACTTAATTGAGCAAGAATTGCTTGTTGCTTATCTAACACCTGTTGCACAGATTGCTGTGTTTGAGTCTTATCCTGGATTGCAGCTTGAATCGTAACCTTCTTTTGATTGATTAATTCCTTTTGGCTATTCAAGGTTTCGTTCAAGACGATGAGATCATCACGCAGCTTACCGTAAGTACCAATAATCAGCTGTATCTTTTCAGCTCGATCCAAAAATTCCGCTAAATTTGTAGCCTCAAACAAAATAGCAAAGTAAGTATTAATACCCTCCTCATAGTTATTCTTCAAAACTTGCCCTAACGCTTTAATATGTTCCTCTCGTTGTTCCTTAAGTTTCTGCTGCTGATCTTCCAAATTTTTAAGGCTCTTTTGTTCTTCATCTAGTTTCGCTTGCTCACGAGCGATGCTATTATTTAAAGTTTGAACAGATTGCTTTAAAGCTAAAACCTGGGACGTTACTCCCGCCACCTTAGCCTTTTTATCATTCAAAGCACCATTTAATTGATTCGCTTGCTGTTGTGATTGCTTGAGCTGTTGTTGTAAATCCTCAGCTTGGGCTGGAATTGATGAAGTTACGAAGAGAAAGACTCCTATAATGCCTACTAAGGTTGTCTTCCGTATTAGATAGTTACGTTGCATTCTAAGACCTCTCTAACTCCTATAAAATTTTTTATACTAGAAGTATAACTTATCGTTATATACTTTCTGGAATAAGTGCAGCTATATTTCTATAGTTCGTCATAAAACCACGAAATTCCTTGTTTATCATGTCAGAAACAAATAATTGGCAAAGTTCATTGCAAGGTACGGTGCATATATGTGGAGCTCTAATAATGGAAAAAACCACCTCAAATGAGATGGTTTATTTTCGGTTTGAAAACTATTTGTAATTTAAATGCAACACGTCTCTTATCAAAAAATTGATCCCTTCGAAAGGGCTGGGTACTTTTACATCTAAAATTTGTAATAACGAGAGTATGAAAGCCATAGAAAGTAGACTTGAAAAAACTATTAGTTCTCGCCAATGCTTATTCCTAATAAGCTTGGGGACTTCAAATAAAATAATACCTAAAAAAACACTCATTAGTAAAAAGGTCATTTCACATTCCTTTCTTCTACTTTGGTAACTTGCGTATCTTAACTATTAAAAGGGAGATAAGTGGAAGCACGATATAGAATGATAAACTGAAGATGGGGTATGTATTCATGGCTGTATAGGTGAATTGAATGGAAGATTCATTAGTTAGAGCAAGTGTGATTCCAATAATCCCTACTGGGATAACTAAAGGAACATATGAGCGTAGCTTCAATAACTGAGCCATACCCAAAACAGTTGCATAATAGAAAACGCTAACTTTCAAAAACATCGATAGTATTAACCCAATTCCCACTAACGCTTCCAATCTCTCGATAATTTCTCCAAGGTCTATCAATCGTACAGCTTCCATAGAAGGAGATACAACAATATCAGCAAGAGGTCCAAGCACCGCAGTATTTCGTATCACTACTATTAGTGAGGTTATCCCTCCTATCATCAAACCGTATAAAACAGAAGTTTTGACCTGCTTCATTTTATTGGCATAAGGGATTACCATCATAAAAATAATGACTTCATTGAAGGGAATCGCCATCATAATATTTGTCCCTTGAATAAAATCATGAATAGGTATATCAAAGATCGGTAGGAAATTGCTGAATTTCATTTCGTTAAGTAAAAGAATAAAGGTTGTTAGAGCGATCAAGATAGTGAACAAGACTAGTATAATGCTCATCCGCGCTATAACCTCTATCCCTGCACGTACTCCCCAAGCGCAGATAAACGCAAACATGATCATAATGACTATGATAGGAGTTTCGGGGAAGAAAAATGTAAGAAAAAAATCACCTGCAAACCACAGATTGGAGGAGACAATCATAAGAAATAGCATGATATATTGAAAAGAAACCAATTTGCCTAAATAGGGCCCGAAAACAGCATCGTTGATTTGGAACAAATTTTGACCGGGAAATTTTAAGGCAAGCGTTATATAAACTAACGCTAACGGTAGACTCATCATCAACGCAGCGATTAAGGCTAGCCAAAGATCATGCTTTGTCGCATCCTTGGCAAAAGCTAAGGTCAATAGCGAGCCTTGAATAAACCCACCTACTAAAAACATGAGTTGCGAGCTTGATATTTCTCCCTTTTCTAGTTTCAATATGGTTTACTCCTTTGCCGGCGCTACTGCTTTTTTAGAAGAACCTGATCTACGTATCTTCCCTTCGACAGTTACCTCAACTTCAAGATCAGGAAAAATTTCATCCCAACGACTTTCTAACTCTTTCCACTCCTTAGGGAATTTTTGATGCACGACATCACCAAAGCCGAATATATCTGCATTTAATTTCTGAGCTTTACTTAATGCTGCTTTGACTTCGCTTTCTATAGCAGCATTTTTTTCATCTTCAAGTTTTTTAATGGTTTGACGATTTTCTAAGTCATCTGTGCATGACTGACTCCCGATATTCCCCTCTTCTTTAATATCGACCTTCATATGAACTTTATCCTCAATGATTTCTGGTGTGATCTTGCTCTTGGCACGAATAATTTCCAGGCTAACTTTCCCATTACTTTCAGGACTCACAACGTCAATGATCCCGCTCTTTACTTTATTAAGGACCCATAATAAGCCTCGAGTTTCAGTTTTATTCAATTCCCCAACTAATTTATCTTGTTTAAAAACAGCCGTTCCGGTCACAAGCAGTGATTTTTTACTTCCCTGACCAGAGATTTTAACAAAAGCGGCAATGGGGGCCGTCGTTTTACTCATTAAGCGAGTTGCAAACTCATCTAACTTGATAGCAGTAGTTTGAGAGGATGCTTTCTGGGCCTTTAACAAGTTCGCTAGACCGATTGCGGGTATTCTTTCTAAATTTGGTTTTACTTCAAAAATATCACTTGCCTGATCTTCTGCTACCAAAATCCACACCCCAAGGCGAGTTTCCTGGTCTCGAACAAAAAAGTCTATATGTTCTCGGATCCCTGCCTCTGCTAACGAACGGCCAAAAATAATCACTTGATTGTGGGGCCAATATAACTTGCGGCTAGATTGATGAGTGAAACCTCTTATGACCTCAAACAGGCTTTTCCCGGTGTTCCTTGCATTCCAAAAGGCATCAGCACTAGAATTGCCTTTATCACCTACTTTAATCTCACTCGTTTTAACAATTTGCACTGTTAATTGCAATTGATCCGTAACGTCTTCATCCTCAAGTTTATCAATACCAGCCCCCATTGTAATCGCTAAACTATTTAGTTCTCGTCGATTCCAACAGCCCGTTGTCCCTAAAATAAGAATCAAACAAATTATGAGACATCTGAAAGTGCAAAAGCTTATTCGTTTCATCGATTACACCTTATCTAACAGCTTTATTTTGTTCCTTAGTTTCTTCCGATGGTGAGCTAGGTTTCAGTCTAAATTCCTGACGTTCAGGGTCATGCCACCCTATCGTTCTAGGTCTTGTAAACATAGCCCAGATTGGTGCTCTAATAATGGTATCTTTTAAGTCCCGAATACTTAGAGGGGCCAGCGGTGACAAATAAGGAGTTCCAAATGATCTCAGTGAAGCTAAATGAATAAAAACTCCTAACTGTCCGATTACTATCCCATAAATACCAATAAACCCTGCTAGTATAACAAAAGTAATACGTAGGACCCCTCCCGAATCCGACTGCGCTGAAACAACGAAGCTAGAGACAGCAGTTAAGGCTACAACGATGACCATAGGTGCTCCGATGAGTCCTGCTGTTACAGCGGACTCTCCGATTACCAAGGCCCCAACAATGCTAACAGCTTGTCCTACTGGTCTTGGTAATCGAACTCCCGCCTCCCTTAGAATCTCAAAGATTATACCCATCATGATTGCCTCCATCACTGCCGGAAATGGAACCCCTTCCTGAGCACCTGCCATGCTAAATAACAATGGAGTAGGAATCAGCTCTTGATGAAATGTCGTTAAAGCTACATAGCTACTAGGGGCAAAGATGCTTATAAAATAGGCTAAAAATCGAATTGATCTAATCAGACTTGCAAAGAACGGCCGGGAATAGTAATCCTCTGAACTCTGAAAGCTTTCGATCAGCACCATAGGGACTGAGAGTACAAAAGGAGTGCCATCAACCAAAATTGCCGCCCGCCCCTCAAGGATCTTTGCAGCAACCGCATCAGGCTTTTCGCTATTAGCGACTGTCGAAAATATGGAAAACGGAGCATCCTCAATAAATTGCTCAACATAACCTGACTCAAGGATGGAATCTGTTTTAATCCGATTAAGCCTACGCTTAATTTCCTCAATCAGTAAAGGATTGGCTATGCCTTGTATATAGGCTATACAAACATTAGTTTTAGTTCTCGAACCTAGTTTCATGGATTCTATTTTTAAATCAGGGCTCATGATTTTACGCCTTATTAAGGTGGTATTCGTCAGTAAACTTTCGGTAAAGCCTTCACGTGGCCCACGCACGACGGATTCAGTTTTTGGCTCTTCTACCGCTCGTGACTTCCAATTAGTCGTCATTATGGCTAAAGCTTCATTACATTCATCAAGCAACAAAATCGACTGTCCGGACAGACATCCGTCAATTATTTCATCATATGAACTATATTGATTAACTCCACCTACTGAAAGTATTCTCGCCTTAATTTGCGCGATATCTTTAATTTTTAGCGTTTCATTCTGAGATGAATGTGATTCAGACATTAAAGGCTTCATGATATTTTCATTGATCATCGATTGATCCGTCATACCACTAAGAAAAATTAGTGCTACATTGATATGATCACCAAAGCTAAATTCTCGAATAATAACGTCGAAATTATTTCCAATTAGATTCCTGATGGCAATTAGGTTTTTCTCAAGACTTTGAGAAAGCTTAATTGGGGTACTTTGCCCATATTCAGACGTTCCTTGTTTCTTTTGATCGTCTGCATAGTTTACGTTCAATAATTTTAAATACCGCAATTTTTTGAGGATGTAACTAATCAATATCCCTATCCCTCCTCTGAGTCATCTCTTTATTATTTCTATCTCTTTAATTATTTATCCAAATTGTTTGGATAAATAAAGCTCCAACACGTCAAAATGTGTTGGAGGCTTTATTATGGATGTATAGTCTTTAAGATTTTGAATATCTGAACGGGGAATCTGAAGACTCTATTGAATTTTGAAGTTTCTCAGTAGCAGTTTCTGCCACACGCCATTGAGTTGAGTCTTTAGATATCTCTTGTCCCTCTGTCTCATCAAATTCAGTCATTTGTCCCCAATATCGTTTGGGCATCAAAGTCATACGGCAGCGTGGGTTATTTCGTCCTGCTACGGCAATGGTTCTATAGAACTGTTTCCATAAACGACGATATTCAACTTCAGTACCCTCAACTTCTGGTAGCGTTAACTGATCAACAAATACCAGTTCTGCTTTGGGCGAACGATAAATCAAGGCCACGCTGTGAGTTTTATCATATATCATAAACGCTTCATTATGGAAACGATCACAAAAGTGCGGCGATAAAAGGGGTAAGACAAAGTTCTTCGGTTCAATTACGGCTACAAGCACTTCTCCATAAACGGAAAAACGAACAAAGCCCTTGAACTTGTGACTTTCAGACGTCAAGTGGCGGACCGCTTTTTGAAGGGAATTTACTATATCATCGGTAAGCATAGCCATAACCTTGCTCCCATGCCTAAATCCTAAACGCAGGAAACGATAGATTAACAATTCTTTGTGGGGGGCACACGTTAAAAAGCCGAGCTGAACCAACTCCTGTGCTTGGGTCGAAATCTTCATGGGAATTGAGTTGAAAACCCTATCTGCCTTAGGCTTATCTGTTTCAATCCATTTTTCAGTAACAAAAAGGCTCTGTTGGCTCTGATGTAGACCAGCGGGCTGAATGTCGTTGGGGATCTCCTTTTGCTCGTAGCTTTCAAAAACGCAACACATCAGTCCTTCAAAACTACCATCATAGGCATAGACTACACCTGTCCTGTCAGACATTGCTGCACATCCTCTCTCGTCAGGAACGGCTCAGTGAAAAGTGACAGCTGTTCAGAATAGGGTGCCGGGAGCTTGTATTGATCGGCCATCAACGCCCTAATGGCTCCATCTGAGCTAATTCTAAGGCCCTCCATCATCTTTCCTTGACAGGTAATAAAATACTGCGCGCGCTTCAGTACAACCCCAATTTTTTTGAGTCCAGAAAAATCAAGCAGGCCGTTTCTCCTAGCCGTAAGTATACGCAGAGCACTGGTCACGCCGATGCCGGGTACTCGTAATAGCATCTCATACGGCGTTTTGTTAACCTCCAGAGGAAACTTCTCCAAATGATTGAGTGCCCAATTGCACTTGGGATCCACCTGTAAATTGAAATTAGGATTTTGCTCATCAAGCAGTTCTTTGGCTTCAAAGCCATAAAACCGCAACAACCAGTCAGCCTGGTAAAGTCGATGCTCTCGCAAGAGAGGTGGTCTGATGTCCACGGAAGGCAGCAGTGAATGTTCAGCCACCGGCATATAGGCAGAGAAAAACACCCTTTTGAGATGATATTTTCGATATAGTCCTTCGGTTAAGGTTAATATCTTATGGTCCGTATCAGGAGTCGCTCCTACAATAAGCTGTGTACTCTGTCCGGCTGGCACAAATTTAGAAGCATGACGATACTTTACAAGGTCCGTACTATTTTCCTGGATCTTGGTACTGATCAATCCCATGGGACGCAAGATGGATTCCTTAGTCTTGTCCGGTGCTAAAAGCCTTAGGCTCTCCTGAGATGGCAACTCAATGTTGATACTCATCCGATCCGCCAAAACACCTAAACGCGTAATCAACTCACTATCTGCCCCAGGTATTGCCTTGACATGAATATAACCGCCAAAATGGTAAACGTTACGCAACAAGTCAAGAGCTTTAATCATTTGCTCAGTCGTATGGTTAGGACTTTTGATCACCCCAGAGCTCAAGAACAAACCTTCTATGTAATTACGTCGATAAAAATTAATCGTAAGTTCGGCAAGTTCTGTTGGGGTAAACGCCACTCTTACAGGATCGTTTGACACTCGATTAACACAGTATTTACAATCAAAGATGCAGACATTGGTCATCAGCACTTTCAGTAGAGATATACACCGTCCATCAGCAGAAAAACTATGACATATCCCCGCCTTTGCAGCACTGCCTATGGTACCTAGCTTACCACCTCTATCTACACCACTGGAGGTACAAGCCACATCGTATTTAGCTGAGTCTGACAAAATAGTCAGCTTATCAAAAATATCAATGTTCCACTCCTCCTCACTTCATATATAATACTATAATATAAAACACACGTTCTTGTCAAAGAATAATATATCGAACAGACGTTAGGCTTTAGGTTTATCTTACCTAAAAAGTTCATTTTCGAGTGAATTATTTTCAATCGGGTAGGAGGCCACTCATTATTTGAGTGGCCGACCTCCCACACCACTTATTCCGACTTCTGGATTATTCCGACTTTAGCAATGCATCTCTACCGCGGAGGAATGCCACTGGCACTTTTATCCGAATGGCTGGGTCACGCTCAGTTAGAAACCACTATGATTTACGCATATGCCTGTGCCCCCTTCTCTCCAGTTCCCAGTCCAATTCATTTAGCATAATGTTACTAAGAATCGGACTAAGAGGGCCGCCTTATGCAAAGTAAACGATTATGCAAAGTAAAACTTTAAAAGCATTGCGTTTACTGTATTGTACCTTGATTTACTTTGCATAATATCTGGTCTACTTAAGACTGGAAAGCCAATCAAGCAATGCTTCATCCTTGCCCCAGTCAGGGAGATCGTTATCCACCAAATCAGGATAGGCATTTTCAATAGCCTTCCGTTTTAGACGTCTCTAGTGATGCTGTTGTAGCAGTACCACATCTAAATAGAGGCGTCTTTCTCCTTTCTTCAAGGATATAACGTCATGGTCATTATATTCGTCAACTTAGGGACAGGCAAGACCGTCAGTTTTCGGACTTTTTAATTCAGCGTCAACACTTTTGCCTTTTCTATCATTTTATATTTCACTTGCAGTTTCGTCTTCTGATCAGTATAGATCTACACTTTTTTATCTTGAACATACTTAAGCGCAATTCTTCATACGAGGGGGTGAATAGACAAAACATACCAGTTTACAGACTCACTACTTGGATATAATAGGATTAGAATGGTAGATGAGGCTTCTTGAAGAAATACAGCCACAACCAACTTACAAGAAGTTATTTGTTCCATTTTATGTAACCAAAAGGGGGAGAGCTTAACGGGCTCCCCTTTCTACATCTTATACAAAAATCAATTGCACGTACTCAACTCAAACTCGATCTCGAACGGCCTTAACTCTCCATTGAACTCGCGTGCTGGATGAATTTACAAATAAATATAAGACAAACAGAAAAAATAATAATGAGAATTAAAGAGGAGAAGGACAATTGGATAGAAATATATTAAAAGTATCAGAGAATTTTGAGATAATAGGAAAACGCTTGACACAAAAGGAGGTCACTTTGTTGAAATTAACGTTTCCACACATGGGTAACCTTTGGATTATGGCACAAACACTCTTTGAATCGGTCAACATAGATGTTGTTGTGCCTCCAGAAAACAGCAAGCGTACCATTACGCTTGGTACCAAATTTTCACCCGAATCCGCTTGCCTCCCTCTTAAACTTAACCTAGGTAACTTTATTGAGGCGGCGGAAAAGGGCGCTGATACGATAGCAATGACCGGAGGAATCGGGCCTTGTCGTTTCGGCTATTACGGAGAAGTTGAACGTCAAATTCTCAAAGATGCAGGATACCCTTATGATGTGGTGATTCTTGAACCGCCGGATGGAAGTTTTCTTGGATTAGCTCAGCATATCCGCTATTTGGTAGGCAAAAAAGTCTCCTGGGTTAAAATTCTTCAGACAATGCGATTCGCTTATCAAAAAATTATTGCTTTGGATCAAATTGAAGATTTGATCCATGCAGCGCGACCGCGATTAGCTCAAGAAGCAGAGAAATTATACGACGAAGCAAAAAGGCGAATGGCCCAAACTATGAGTTACACAGGAGTACAAGAAGTGGTCTGTTGGCTTAAAGAAAGTATTCGTGAACGGCAATTTAGTCATCAGAATACTGATAGGGATGAATCTATCGGTGAACCTCTACGTATTGGCATAGTAGGAGAAATTTATACTGTTCTCGATCCGTTTAGTTCTGCAGATGTTGAACCGCAACTCGGTCAATTGGGCGTTCACGTCGACCGCTCTATTTATTTATCCGGGTGGTTAGGAGAAAACGTATTCCGAGGATTAATTGATGGTTACCGCTCCATGAATTCTTACCATAAGCTAGCTACGCCCTATTTGGCCCATTTTGTAGGAGGACATGGTCAAGAAAGTGTAGGGGCTGCCGTAAAGTTTGCCCAGGAAGGGTTTGATGGGGTTATTCAGCTATTTCCTCTTACCTGTATGCCTGAAATAGTAGCTGCTGAGGTTTTACCTAGAGTTCAAAACGATTATCAAATTCCGATTATGAAATTAATCATGGATGAACATACTGGACATACGGGGGTACAGACGCGACTGGAAGCGTTTGTAGATTTATTAGAACGATCACGCATAAATAAATCAAGAAACATAACCTGTGAAGAAGTGAAAAACTTAGCTGGAAAATAAATATGGTTACCTCAACAAAAGGGGTCTACTCTTCATCCCGATAAAGATCAACATAAAGGTTGCCATTAGTAGCCAGCACAGCAAAAGCAACATCCTCTGTGTTTTTAATTCCCTTTTTATTGAGTTCTTGATAGAGCCACTCATGGTTTAATCCACTTTGTAGTAGATTTTTTCCAATTATTTCGGGGAGGGTCCGAAAGTAACAACAGCCACTATCGGTCGAGTCATCGATATGGGCCTCACCGACCCCTTCAATATGGGTGCAGCAATGGCTTCAGCTGCGGTTGATACAATTGAGAGACATTTTAGGGACTTAAAAAGAGAACCTTCTTATTATGACGTTATTGCAACTGGTGACTTAGGGAGAGTAGGCCATAAGATTGCTGGTGACTTATTGAAAAAACATGGAATGGACATACCTGAAGAGATTTTTACTGACTGCGGAATTTTGATCTATAGTAAGGATCAACCAACTTTATGATTTGTGCGGCGGTTATGCTCCCTCTCTAAGGACAACAGGTCTTAATGTGAGCTCTTTCATTACAGTATCGTGAGTCTCATTAATTACCCGTTCCTTGATCTCCCCTGCCCTACGGGCTACATAACCATAAATTGGAGGTGCTGCTCCTTGGATGATATAACGCCCTCCAACTCGCCGTTATTCCATAGTGGGTTAGCCCCATGGAACCGAGATTGACGGAAGGCTTATCCAACCGTCTTCAAGACCT
>NZ_JYNH01000153.1 GCF_000960765.1 Desulfosporosinus sp. I2
AATAATGGCATTCAAGACGCCCCGTATATAGTTTTCGACTTTTATCCCATCGGCGTCCTATTAATCGCTCAGGGAATTGATGGGTGGTTAACATATGAAGAGACCAATTATCCAATCGATTAAACGTTTCTCCCAGTTCACGATAGAGTTCTTCAACTTTAGTTACATCTCCAAGTCGCTCTCCATAAGGTGGATTGGCAATCATATGTCCATATTTAAATCTAGATCGGACCTCTGCTACAGGTAAGCGTTGAAAATGGATGACTTCGTCTACCCCCGCCTCAATGGCATGTTTACGGGCTAAAGCCAAAGCATTGGGGTCAATATCTGAACCGTAGATATGTAATGGTACATTTCGCTCCCAAAGATCTAGTGCTTCCTGCCATGCTTCCTGCCAAAGAGTTTTGGGGATGTTGGGCCATTTTTCAGCAGCAAAACTACGTTTGAGTCCTGGCGCTCTGTTTTGTGCTATTAAAGCTGCCTCAATAGAAATGGTTCCCGTCCCGCAGAAGGGGTCAATTAAAGCTCGCTCCTTACGCCAAAAACTTAATTGGATCATGGCCGCAGCTAAAGTTTCTTTCAAAGGTGCTTCTCCAGCCAGTTGACGGTATCCGCGCTTATGTAAACCAGGCCCCGACGTGTCGATGGTCAGAGTAACCTTATTGTTAAGAAGCCCAACTTCAATCTGGTACCGGGGTCCTGTTTCTTCGAACCAATTTCTGCCATACTTTTCTTTGAGGCGTTCCACAATTGCCTTTTTGACAATAGCTTGGCAATCAGAAACACTAAAGAGCTGGGATTTTACAGATTTTCCTTGGACAGGGAAATTCGCATCCTCTGGAAGCCACTCCTCCCAGGGAAGTGATTTTGTTTGTTGAAAAAGTTCTTCAAAGGTTCGGGCTTCGAAAGATCCCATTCTAAGCAGAACACGATCTGAGCTACGTAACCATAAGTTTGTTCGACAGATACCTAATTCATCCGTGGTGAACAAGACTCTTCCATTTTCGACAACTAACTCATCATAACCAAGGCCTTTTAGTTCACGAGCAACAATAGATTCCAAACCAAATGCCGCAGTTGCGATTAGATCAATTTTTGCCATTTGGATTCAACCTCTCTTAATTAGAAGTAACTTGTTTAAGTTTACCTCTTCAATATACTTTTTTCAGCATCTTACTATCATAAGTGGTGTTTGTCCAAATGGCAAGTTTGATAATAACTTATAGGGGTTTCGGGTCATTTTAGCCTTCCATGAGCGGCAGAACTAAAACCCTTACCATCACTATACCCTTTAGCGTATGCCACTTGACCAGCAGAACTCTCGGCTCGAGTATATTGAGAGGACTGACCTCTCTTTAAGTCCATGTCTTTATAGGTCTGAGTGACTAACTCATCTTTCGCTAACACTAGTCCCCACCCTTCCCTACTGACTTGCTCATTATATTGAGATTCTAAACCCGAAATCCATCCCTCTACATAATTTGTTCGAACCTCTCTTTGCTGTGAGATCCCCTGGCGTTGCCCATGATGTAATAAATACTCCTTACGATGGACCTTCATGAATTGATCCGCACCAACACGGATGGCGTCCGTGGCAAAAGAAAAAGCGATGATCGCAATTTCTGTATCCTCCTTCAGGCCCATGAAAGCAAGTCTTGTATATCCGTTACACTTATTGAGATAAGAGTAACACCTAAAATTTTGGGCAATGACCCTTCCCAAGCTCTTTTTCCACCATGATAACTTTTCAAATTCTGTAGCGTAATCATCAAGAATTTCTTTCGGGTGGGAACTTTCTATGGAGTCCCCAACTTCAACTTCATTGATCCCGTTTTCTGCCATTAGACGTTGGGCCATTAAGAGCGCACTTTGTGCCTCATTACTTGCTGTGTCGCCACCATTCTGTGCCAAATTAAGCAATGCCCTAACTTTATGCAATATTTTCTCATTGACTGCCAATTCTCACACCTCGTTTTTCCTCTTTAGCTGCCAACTTCAACTTTTACAGTTAAAGCAACCGTCATAACTTCCAGCATTTCTCCGATTTCAGAATCCTTACTATGCGAGATATCTAAGGGTTCAATGCTAGGTAATTCCCAGTTCCCGTCCTCATTTTTATAAAGCATGCGTTGATTTTTTTGTACATCCCAGGTATCTTCAAGAATAATCTCTGATTGCTCTCGTAAAAATTCTTTCAATAAATCCACCACATGAAGTAGCATGTCCTCATCATAATCAGAAAGTGGCACATTCATATAGGCGCTAACTTCTTTCAGCATGGTTTAACCCTTGGAGGAGCAGCGAGGACAGACGTTTCTAAGAAATCTTGGATCGACTTATTGACTAAATCTGGTTGTTCCAGCATAGCCATATGCCCTGCACTCTTAATGATTGAAATTGTTGCTTGTGGTAATTCCTGGGCAAGAAATTCCGAATACTTTACTGGGGTCATTTGATCATCTTCTCCACAAATGACTAAAGCAGGGAGATTGATTGACTTGATACGATCTAGTATATCAAACCCGTCACAAGCTTTAAAATCCGCTAAGAATACTCCAGTTGGAATTTTTTTCATTTCTTCAATAGCTTGTTTCCGGACAACTTCCAGGATTTCCCTAGAATAACTATATTGGATATTTTCTATGGGGTGCACACCCCTACTCAAAACTTCAAGTGTCTTGGGGTTTACCCTTAACCTAGCTCCACTGTCAACGATGATTAGTCCTATTAATGCATCAGGATAGGTTAACGCGAACTCCATACCAATCGCCCCACCCATGGAATGCCCTGCGATGACAAATTGTGTTATGCCAAGTGCTTGAACAAAACTCCCCATAAACTCGCTATAGTTTTTTATCAAATCGGCAGGAGATCCTTCTGAGCGGCCATGTCCGGGAAGATCGAGTGCAATGAGGTTATAACCCTCAATACCAGATAATTGGTAGGCCCAATTTTTCCACGTTCCTCCTGCGCCGTGTACAAAAATGACAGTTGTTTGAACCCTAGAAAATACCTCACTTTGATGATAATGAATACTTTTGCCTTGTATGTTTATAAACGGCATATTAATCAACGCTCCTTTCGATACCCCTGAATTATTCTGATACCGAATATATGATACTATTCTGACTTATTCTATAGTCTTATTAAACTTAAGATTATTAAATAAGTCAATTACTTTCTAGCTGCACTCAACTACATCAATAGTTACAATTACGGAAACGCTAAATGTGATGGCATCAAAAAATATCTTAATAAAGGAGAATACAATTAATGAGCAATAAGAAAACTGACAAATCGAGAACCCATGCTGCAAACGTTAATGATCACCGACCAAATTCCGATAATGATAAGAAAAAGGCACCTACGAATGCCACTAATAATCCGATCCGCTAATTAACAGTTTATAAACAAGCCGTTAGTTATTGGATAAAAATGGGGTTGTAACAAACTAGTGAACTAGTGTTGTTGCAACCCTTTAATGTCCCTCGATACAATAAATTTACATCCCTTTTTCTGTGGCATCCTTGACTTTTTTTTGTTGTTGTTTGAATTCAGCACTTCTAGAATCATACTTCGCACTAGCGAGACCTTTGGTTTTCTTTTGTAACTCTCCTGATTTTTTCATTTCTACCTCCATGTATCTCTACTAAGATTAGAAACCTAGTTTAGTATGTTTCACTAGAACAGATATCATGTAGTTAACTTCTTTCACCTTTCACGTCACCATAAAATACTATACTACAGATAAATTTCTGAAAGAAGTGATTCGATGAATTTGAACTTTAAGTTGTCAAGGTCAATGTATAGACCTCTCATTGTCGGAGTTGATACGAAAATTCCTATCCGAAATGGTCGATATACCACAGCTATTAACTTTGATAACGCAGCTTCAACTCCCCCTTTAGTTTCTGTTTTAGAAGAAGTCAACCAATTTTCTGCGATGTATTCTTCCATTCATCGAGGGACCGGGTACAAATCACAGTTTTCGTCAAATCTCTTTGAAGAAGCCCGTTCCATTATCCTTAAATTTGTCAATGCCGATCCACAAAAAGATACCGTCATTTATGTAAAAAACACTACCGAAGCGATCAATAAATTATCCTATCGACTTTGGGATGGAGATAAAAAAAGTGTCGTCCTATCAACTTGGATGGAACATCACTCCAACGATCTCCCTTGGAGAAGTAAATTTAAAGTAGATTACGTCGAGACAGACTCTAAGGGGAAATTGAGTCTTGAGGACCTTGAAAGTAAGCTCATCAAACATAAGGGAAATGTGAAACTTATTACGGTTACAGGAGCCTCAAACGTCACAGGATATGTAAACCCCATACATAAGATAGCAGAGCTTGCTCACCGATATAAAGCAAAAATACTTGTTGATGGGGCCCAACTCGTTCCTCATAATGCCGTGAATATGAATCCCAAAAACCCGCTACAACATATTGATTATCTAGCTTTTTCTGCACACAAAATGTATGCTCCTTTTGGAATTGGAGTCCTCATCGGACCAAAGGAGCTCTTTAAACAGAGGGTATCCGAATTCGTAGGAGGCGGCACCGCACAAGTAGTAACCCATAATTGGGTAGTATGGGAAGATACTCCACACAAAGACGAAGCCGGATCCCCCAACGTCATCGGTGTCATAGCTTTAGTGACAGCGATTAAAACGCTGACAGCCATTGGCATGCATACAATAGATCACTATGAAAATCAACTGACCATGTATGCCAACTCAAAACTTCAATTAATTCCTGGTATCACACTTTATTCGCAGACTGCCCCCGGAGAACCCCGGATTGGCGTTATACCCTTTAATATTAAAGGGATGGACCACGATAGGGTCGCTCATATTCTCTCAAACTATGCAGGAATTGCGGTTCGAACGGGTTGTTTTTGCACACAGCCCTATATCCAAAAGTTGCTAGCTATTTCTCCGAAACAAATGGAATTTTACAAGAAAAGTGCAGAAGCTCCCCGCCCAGGTGTGGTTCGGCTTAGCTTCGGATTATACAATGATTTCAGTGAAATTGATGTTTTAATTGATCTAATAGAACGCATTGTTAGAAATCCCACAACTTTCTTTTAAAGTTGTTATATAAATTCTTATTCTACAGATAATAGAGTTTGTATCATAAGAATTTAAAGGGGTGCTAACAGTGAATAAAAAAATGAACCTACTCATGTTTAGCGGAGATTATGATAAGGTATTGGCCGCCCTTATTCTTGCTAATACAGCACGGGAATTAGAGGTTGATGTCACCATGTTTTTCGCGTTTTGGGGACTTTTCATCATTCGCGACCCCGAAAAAGCTACTTTAGCCGATAAAACTGTTTATGAAAAAATGTTTGGCATGGTTACTCCAAAGGGACCAGAAGAGCTACCTCTTTCTAAAATGAACATGGTGGGTCTTGGAAAGCAAATGCTCTTGGAGATGATGGAAGATGACAAAACCCCTTCTCTAACAGACTTTCTGAATGGTGCTCGGAAAAAAGGGGTTAAATTCTACGGGTGTAAATTATCAGTTGAGGTTATGGGTTTTAAGGAAGAGGAACTACTACCCGAAGTCGAAATTATTACAGCAAAAGACTACCTAATTAATGCCCTTGATTCAGATATGCAACTTTTTATTTAGTGATTTATAATTATGGTTTGATCCCGAGAGCCTCTTTGGCTAGCCGGTCTACGTAATCGTTAAATCGATTTCCACTATGACCGGTGACCTTTTTTAATTCGTAATAGTCATGGTTTTCCCGCATATACGACACATAGGCTTGAGTAAACTTATTCTTCGCTTGCCAATTACCATTAACCCATTCAGAAATACCAGAATAATCATGATAAATACAGATACGTACCCCCATAGTCTTTGCCCGCTCCACAGCGTGTTGGACAGCCGCTATTTCCCCTGCAACATTTCTCATTTTTGCTGCTTCAAGATCTGCGCCTACCCCTTTACTTTCAAGAACAACCTGTTCATCCTTGATGAAGGCATAGCCATAGGAATATCTGCCATTTATATAACTACCATCCGTATAAACTTCAAAATCCACAGGACTAATCGAATGGCAAGATTTATCCTGACTGATAGTTTCGATCTGATCAGTCAACCCATCTTGATGATTTTGCCACTTAAGAGCCTCGATTTTCGTTTCAAATCCTCGGTATACAGCTCCTTTAAAACCCATAACAGATGCTTGACATTCTGTCCAATTGTTAAAGATTCCAATCTTCGACCCCTTCTTAACAACATAATAGTTTTTTTACCCATTAGTCTCCCCCATTAAAAATAATTTCCGCTTCTTAAGTGTTTGTAACTCAATTATAAGGCTTATATTTGAATTCTTAAATATACTAAGCTATTAATCCTAGAATTTAAACCCCTTGTATAACGACTAACTAGTTAGAAGAGATCTCAAATAAGTTAATTGAATATTCATAATATTGTTGTAATTTATAGACGTCTTATAATATACTATAAGATAAAGGGGGAAAAGTTATGGAAACTTATAGCGTTAAGGTTGGCACAGAAGGGGAAATTATCTTACCCTGCGAGTTGCGAAAGCTTTTCGGACTGGTTGCGGAGGATACGCTTGATTTATGTGTAGACTCAGAAGGAAAAGTGTTTGTTCGTACTGCAGAGCGATCAGTTCAACCTCTTTCGGATTTTTTCGAGGATCTGATTATTAACGACTTGTTAGCCAAAGGATGTATGGGGGATTGTTTAAAGAACAATCTCTTAGAACGCAAATTAAAACTTAGTGCTGTACTCGATCGCTTATCAGAAGATGCTTATAGAGCTCACAGAAATGGCCAATCCATTAGATGCTGGGATAATCAGACAGTAGCCTCTCTTGGTATTAATAATAAAGATAACCATAGTATTTATAAAGTCATGTTAACGACACGTTGTGTTCATGATTTAGCTATTCTCAAAAAAGAAGAATTACGAGAAATTCCTTCAGTTTTTAAGTGCCTAGAACAGGATCCCTACGGGCATAAACGGCTCCGAGGTCCGCATTATGAAACCTTTCGAATTTCTTTCCGAAGTGGGAGTCAGGAATATCGTGTAATTTATACGGTCTTTGCGCCGGAAAACCTCATTGTTGTTACTATGATTGGAGTGCGTAAAGCAATTTATGAAAGACTTAAAAAGAGTGTGAGCTTTTAATTAAACAAGCAACGAAAATAGTCACACATAGTAATTAATCCTAAGGGCCTTCAGATTCTGAAAGGCTCTTAGGATTTTTAATACTAGTCAGAAAGTATAACTTCGTTACATACTGCAAGAAGGCTAATACGTGCGAAGATATTGTCTTCGTCTGGAAGCATAAGGGCAACTAAGGCAGCCGCCTTCGCCAAGGCTGCAAGAAGGTTAAAACGTGCGAAGACTGTGTCTTCGCTCCGCTAAGCTAACACGTGCGAAGACAGTGTCTTCGGGCGCCAGCCAAGTTTTCTTTAACCTTCAAATTACATTTGCAGATAGGATGGTTGCCGGAGAATCGACAGTCCACGGTGCTTTCTCAAAGTCTCCCCACTGCTCTACTACGTTCCAACCACTCTCTAACAACGCCTTCCTGAGTACATCGTCTTTTATGGGGTATAAAAGATTAACACCAGATAATATCTGACTTGTGTCAGGAAATTCTAGTTTCATAGAAAACTCGATAATCCCATCCGGGCGATGCGTGTAAAATCGGTAGAATATGAACTTGTCTGTCCGGATGATGGGTAGTTCCTTAACGTGCTTAGCTAAAATCCGATCGTAGTTTACAATTTGTATTAATAAGTGAGTTCCCTTTTCCCTAAATTGTTCCAAAACCTGTTTAAGCTCTGTTTCTCCAGACACATGAGCCAACGTGTTACCTAAGCAAACAATCCCATCAAACCGTTCTTTTATCCCCCTGAGATCCAGCATATCCGCGACTGAAAATGTAGCGCTACTTTTATTGGCCTGCGCTTTTCTTCGGGAAATCTCAATCATTTGATCACTTAAATCCACTCCATGCACTTGAGCACCTATTTGGCTCATTTCTAAAGCGTATGTCCCAGTACCACAGCCAATATCTAATACAGAGGTCAGGGCTTCCTGCTTTAAATAGTCGCGCAAAAATGTTTTCTGTGGTCCTTTTAATGGGAATAATTGATCGTAATGTTCTGATAAAGCGCGATAAAAATCCATTTCTAGTCATCCTCTCCCCCCTTAAATAGCAGGCTTAAATCCCCTAGATTTTCTTTAACGCCATTATAATATTAAACGAACCGTGTGAACTAAACTGTCGTCTTTTAATGATATGACAGGCTCCTGTAAGTTGTCACCATCAAAAGTAATGCTTTGGCACCCTGTCATTCTAGCTCTAGGATTTTCAACAATAATCTCATATTGAGTCGAATGATATCGATATGTCAGACGAAAACCCGTCCAGCGACTCGGAATGCAAGGTTTTAAGAACAGTTTATCTCCTTGTCGTGTAAATCCCAAGATTCCCTCTAACCCTGCCTGATACATCCATCCTGCTGCTCCAGTATACCACGTCCAACCACCCCGTCCAACATGTGGGTACGTAGCATAAACATCTGCTGCCATAACATAGGGTTCAACTTTGTAGCGATTGACTTCGTGTTCAGTACGGGCATGATGAATGGGACTTAACATCTGAAATAACTCTCCAGCCTTATCCCCTTCTCCCAAACTTGTGTAAGCCAAGATTGCCCAAGCAGCACCATGTGTATACTGACCACCGTTTTCCCTGACCCCAGGGACATATCCTTTAATATAACCAGGGTTGGGTATGAACTTGTCGAAAGGTGGAGTTAGTAAGAGAAGAATCCCTTCTTCTTTACGCCATAAATAGTGCTCTAAGGCTAACATAGCATCTTTTGCACGGGTAGTTTTTGCTGCACCAGAAATAACTGACCAAGATTGGGCAATGGCATCAATTTGACATTCTGGATTTTGAGAAGAACCTAAGGGGGTACCATCATCAAAATACGCTCGTCGATACCAGCCACCATCCCAGCCGTGTAGCTCCATATTTTGTTGAAGTTCCTTGGCTATATGACGGTATCTATCTCCTCTCTCAAGATCCTGATGACGATCACATACTCCTGCAAAGCGAATTAACGTTAGGTAGAGAAACCACCCCAACCATACACTCTCCCCTTTTCCTTTAGGGCCTATTCGGCTAAATCCGTCATTCCAGTCTCCTGATCCGATCAGAGGTAACCCATGCTCTCCGAAACGCAACCCTCGTTCAATCGCACGAATACAATGTTCATACACACTACCCTGTTCAAGGGAACTAAACGGAATCGAATATCGTTCATCCTCATCCTCTTTAAGAGGCTCATCTTCTAAAAATCCAATCATTTCTTCCAAAATTTCTTCGTCCCCAGAGCGTTCGATATAGTAAGCCGTTACAAAGGGCAACCATAACAAGTCATCCGTAAATTTCGTTCTAATCCCTTTTCCTTTACCAGCGTGCCACCAATGTTGAACATCCCCTTCAATAAACTGATGCCCACAATGCAGAATTATTTGTTCTCGGGTCGCTTGGGGAGTCGTGTAAACGAGAGCCATCACATCTTGGAGTTGATCCCTAAAGCCATAGGCTCCTCCTGATTGATAAAACGCTGAACGAGCCCATAATCGGCAGACGACGGTTTGATAGAGCAACCAGCGATTAAGTAACAAATTCATGGAAATATCTGGGGTAGACACCTTAACTGCTCCTAGCAACTCATTCCAGTAGTGTGTCACTTCCTCAAATGCCTTGCTAACTTGTCCTGATTGTCCATATAAGGAAATAAGTTTTTCAGCTTCTTGGCGATTGTCAGCTTCACCCAGTAAGAAGGTAATCGTCTTACTTTGGCCCTGAGAAACTGTGAAGATTAGCTGCATTGCCGAACAAGGGTCGAGCCCAGCACCCACTGTTTCAGACAAAAGTTCCAGTTCCAAGCCCAAAGGATCGGCTAAACTTCTGTTTCGTCCAATAAACTCTGTACGATCTCCGGTATAACTGGTTACTGACTCTCCAAAGACTGTCAAAAATCCTATATGACCCGCAAACTCCTCCTGATAAGTATTTTGCGTAAAGAAGCTATTGCATTTGCGGTCATATTCCGTCACCAAATACGGAGCAGTATACTCGCGCGCAACTCCTAGAACCCACTCGACATAGTAAATGGCGCTCAAGCACTTTTCATAGTCCGTCGTGTTCTTCAGTGTTAATTCAACGATTTTTACAGGTTCCACAACCGGAACAAATAGGCGCATTGATTGTTCCAAGCCATGACTAAAGTGTTCAAAAATTGAATACCCCTGACCATGCCGCACTGTATAAGAACCCTTTCCACGTTTCGGATTAGCCGCAACAGACCAAGATTCCCCACTTTCTTCATCACGCAAATAAAGGACTTCTCCCGAATAATCCATAATCGGATCATTGGACCAAGGAGTCAGCTTATATTCCCGACTATTTTGAGACCATGTATACCCAGCCCCTACTTCGGACACTTGAAAACCGAACTTAGGATTGGCAATCACATTAATCCAGGGAAGTGGCGTGTTCATCCCTTCCTG
The DNA here is from genome assembly GCF_000960765.1 of Desulfosporosinus sp. I2. Classification (GTDB taxonomy): domain Bacteria; phylum Bacillota; class Desulfitobacteriia; order Desulfitobacteriales; family Desulfitobacteriaceae; genus Desulfosporosinus. The sequence goes on from NZ_JYNH01000153.1 coordinate 10,587, forward strand.
TAGTCTAATAATATACTCTTCACCATTTTCGCTAAACCCGCCGTATCCATTAGCAAAAAGCAAATGACCCATAGATTGTCCAATGACTTCTACGCGGTAATCTTGGATACTTTCTTGGGTGGCTTTGAGAGCACGGTCATGTAGACTGGATTGAGAATCTACTTTAGTCTTAATAAGTTTTCCCTTTTTGCGGATTTGAACAGTACACGATCCTCCCTCTCCAGCGAAAACAATTCTTGCCACAGCACAGAGAAGAACCACATCCTCAGCTTGAACATGGTCTTTCTGCAGCAGAAAAACGCCGCCTGGGTGATTTAAAAGATCCCGAGCATGCCCCATCGAAATTAAATCTCGGAGGCTATCTTGGAAGGTTTGAACATATCCGCTTTCATCCTCATTAAGAATCACTAAATCTGCAAACAGCCCTTTAAGTCTCCAGTACTCATGAACCGTTAAAAGTCGCCGAACCAACTCAATATGTTCAAGTTCTTTGACTCGAACAAGAACAATGGGTAGATCTCCGGAAATAGCATAAGGCCAGAGAGAAGATTGTCCTCGACGATTTTGCTGGATGAATTCAGCCTCATCTCTGCGACAAGGACTGAGATAGAGCAAATGACCTCCCAGACTTAAGCTTTCGTTGGCCTGCGAGGCC
>NZ_JYNH01000154.1 GCF_000960765.1 Desulfosporosinus sp. I2
CACTGGTGTACCAGTTGTCTCGCCAGAGGCACCGCTGGGTAGCTATATTCGGAGCGGATAAGCGCTGAAAGCATCTAAGCGCGAAACCGGCCTCAAGATGAGATTTCCCACAGCGTAAGCTGGTAAGACCCCTGAAAGATGATCAGGTTGATAGGCCAGGTGTGGAAGCGCCGTGAGGTGTGGAGCTGACTGGTACTAATAGGTCGAGGGCTTGACCTAACATGAGCGCTCTAGGTAAGTGGCTCAAATTTGTTCGACGAGACTAGATTAACGACTCTGTGCAGTTTTGAGAGAACAGCGTTCGCAAGGACAGCCCAATCTCAGACATCTGGTGATCATGCCGGAGGGGTTCCACCCGTTCCCATACCGAACACGGAAGTTAAGACCTCCAGGGCCAAGGATACTTGGAGCATAGCTCCTGGGAAAGTAGGTCATCGCCAGGTAAACAAGTAAAAGACTATCTCTAACGAGGTAGTCTATTTGCGTTCGTTACCGGGACGCCGTGTGGCGAAAGTCTCGTCCGACTTTCGTATCGCTAGGTAACAAACATGCCAGAAATAGTTGTCTTTTAAAATATAGGGTGTAGATATATGGAATTTGTGATAAACTATAACTTATATGGGGGGATACTCTAGAATGGAAAATATCAATCATGAAGCACTTGCGTTAGATGAATATGAAAAAAACCTTGTCAGAGAATATGGAACAGTAATTCATTATCCTAAAGGACAAATAATTTTTTCTGAAGGGGACACAGCTGATCGAATATACTTGATTGAGCAAGGTTTTGTGAAAATATATAGAATAACCCCAGATGGTCGAAGAGTCACTGTAGGAAGTATGAGAACAACGGGGCAGCTAATGGGTTTAGCTGAAACCTTGTACCACGGGGAAAGAACCTGTTTTGCTGGTGCAATCAACGATGCCACTTTGGTTGTTGTACGAAAAGCGCGTTTTGAGGAATTACTTGTGAACCATCCCTCCATTGCTATTAAGGTTGCAACAACTTTAGGTGTTAGAATGAGAGAAGCTGAGGCAATTATTCAAGAAATGGTTTGTTTCCAGGTGCCTGGCAGATTAGCAATGTTACTACTTAAAATGTCCGAACGTGCAGGAATTGAAACGGAAATTGGTACGAAAATAAGCTTTCGCTTAACCCACGACGAAATCGCTTGTATGATAGGAACCTCAAGACAAACTGTTACCTCCTTGCTTAACATATTTAGACAAGAAAACAGCATTTCGATTGAAGATAAGGAAGTGTATATTCTCGATACTGATAAGTTGAGTAAATGGATTGTCTAAGAGAGGCTGGCCTAGAATGCTAGCCTCTCTTTAGTTTATCCGAACAGTAGAAGCACTTTACGTCGACAACGATATAACATAGGCAATTCGCAATGAAGTATAAGTGGAACCTTAAGTTAATGAGAAAGTGCGGGGTGATGTGATGTATGCATTAAGAAATGCGCATATGAGAATAAAGCACTCCTTGAGATTAAATAAAGTCGTTTAAAAGACATAAATAAGGTAAAAATTTTGACCAGAATAAGGTAATAAGCTTGACAATAATAAGGTAATATGTTTGACAATAATAAAGTCAGTATAAGGACATTATTATTGACCGGGGTTTGATAAATTTAGCACATAGTAAAAATAAAGATAGCTGAAAGGAGGAAGAACTAGGCCTAGGCAGGCCAGGGCTGTTTTAGTAAACGAAAATTTTTCAAGAGAGGCGTTTAGCTATGAAGATGGTTTCTGAACTAGTGAAATTCCTTAAAGACCCCCACGCCAAAAAGGTCCAGCGCTATAAAGAACGGTATCAGGAATTAGACGATCTCTCAAATGTGGCAGTTGAAATCGGAGATGAAGAGGCCTATAAGTCCCTTCAGGTGGAAATGAAGGAAGTTTTTTTTGATTATTTAGCAGCTGTAGCGGTAGATTCAATCTATAAATTAGCTCCTCACGTTCTTATAATTTGGGTAATTAGTTTGAAATGGCCAAACATCACGATTCCATTTGTAAACTGGAAAGTCAGTATATTTGGGGTATATCTAGTCACATTCGTTCTATTTCAAGTAGGAAAATGGCTTGAAAAACCAATTAAGTCTAGGTTATATAAATTAGGTTTATTTGGTTTTTCTAGAGCATCAGAAGTAACTAAAATTTAAAATTCAATAAATTGGAGGAAAGTATTATGCATTTCGCATTAGCTGGTGTAGACGCTAATCCCATTAGTTTGATCCTTTGGGGTATTTTCGTAGGGTATGTTTTCACATCTGTAGGCGCAGCAGGTGGTATCTTGGCAGGGGTAGGGCATATGAGTCTTTTCGGACTTAAGAATGCCAATATGGTTAAGCCTATGAACCAAATTTTGACACTTGTCAGCCCAATCGTTGGAACTCCTTTATATCTTCGCGAGAAGCGAATTGTTGTACCTACCGCTGTTGCTCTGGGCTTAGGTGGAATCGTTGGTGCGTTAATAGGATCTACTCTTTCGTCCTCCTTATTAAAAGAAATGAAAACTTTCCAACCTTACTTTGGTATAGTCACCTTAGGTATCTCATTACGTATCGCTTATGAATGTACCGCTAAATTTAGAGACAGTCAAAAATCGGTAAAAGCCGCTAATGATACTTTTGCTGCAAAAGTTAAAGAACTTAAGGCCTCAGGCAAAATGAATGAGCTAAAGGAAATCGGTGTTAACTTCAAAAAAATTGGTATTCAAAACACCTTTACCTTTGCTGGTCAAGAATTTAACTATAATGGCATTACTGTCTTTATTACAGGGCTTTTGGTAGCAATTCTCTCCGCCTCCTTGGGGGTCGGCGGTGGTTTCTTACTGGTTCCTTTTATGACGAGTGTGATGGGATTCCCAATGTACATTGTAGCAGGAACCTCTGTTCTTTCCATATTAGTATCATCTTCAACCAGTATTTTAAACTATCTTTCGATGGGTAGCGCTCTAGATCTTCAGTTCCTTGCCTTTGAATTAGGGGGAGTTGCCATTGGTACTGTAGTAGCGGCTCGAGTGTCTAAGTATATCAATGCACGTTATATGAAAATGTTCCTTGCACTTGTCTTGTTCTATATTGGTCTGAAGTATGTGTTACCTCTAGTAGGCATTCATATCTAAATAAATCCAAATTATGCCTATATTAAATAAAATAAAATAAGGGGGGGTCTTAATGCAGTGTGCATCCTGTAAAATGAAGACTAAAAACATGTGTGATAAAGAAGGCTTTGATTGTACTGGGGGAAAATATACACTCGATGAATGTCTCGAAGAAGAAAATAAACCCTTTCATCGCCTCAGTGGTTGCTTCCAAGCGGTACATGGTAACAATCTTAGCCGCCTTGATGAATTGATTATGTTTGCTAAGAACATGGGTTACAAGAAACTTGGAATGGCATTCTGTGTAGGTTTAACTGAGGAAGCTGCAGTCTTAGAAAAGATTTTATCTCAACATTTTGAGGTATATTCAGCTTGTTGTAAAATAGGTGGACTTAAAAAAGAAGATTATGAAATACCTAAAGTGAAAGAGGATAAAATTGAAGTTATTTGTGACCCAATACTTCAAGCCAAAGTCCTGGAAAATGATGGAACTGAACTTAACATAGCAGTAGGCTTATGCGTTGGTCATGATATGTTATTCAATAAGTACTCGAAGGTACCAGTCACAACCTTCGCAGTTAAGGACCGTATATTAGGTCATAATCCTTTGGCAGTTTGTTATTCTAGTTATCTGCGTAAGAAGTATATGAATAAGAAATACGAATAAGGGATTGTAACGAAACTTAGCCCAGAAAGTCGCCTAAAACCATTGGTTTTAGGCGACTTTTATCTTAGAAGGTTGTAACATAATATAATGACACAAAAGGGGGGCGTAGCGAATGGTTTCGTTAGCCCCCTCTTTTATTTATTACCGATTAAACAAATTAAAACAATGCATGCTTTAATATAGGAGACATGCATTTTCTATAAGGAAATAAAAGCATTTGTCATTTGCAAGGCATAAGACAAGAATATAGTCGAAAATTGGACATTAATATCGTTTGGAGTTTGATAAATTAGGTACATAGCAAATATTGAGGATGCCTACGTGTTCTGTTTTACATCATTTATTAGCAATGTATACCGGTGTTTTGCGGGAAAGAATGAGTACAAGGAGATTAGCATTCGGTTGGAGAGAGGGGTAGATGCGTGTGCAAAAATTGTTTTTTATATCAAAACGTTGCGATGGGTGTCGGGCTTGTGAAGTAGCATGTCTTGAAAAACATTCTCAGTCTCAGAGCATATTTATGACGAAAATGGAACAACCATCTCCGCAACCGCGGATTAAAGTAAAAAGACCAGGAAATCAATACTGGGCTACCGTATGTCAACACTGCACGGATTCAATGTGCGTCAGGGCATGTATGACTGGAGCAATGCAGTATTCCCCAGAAGGTGAAGTTTTTCACAATACTAATAAATGTGTTGGTTGTTGGATGTGTATAATGGTTTGTCCGTTCGGTGCCATCGCACCACTAAACGAGGCAAAAAAAGCGAGTAAATGTGATCTGTGCAAGGATGAAAAGATTCCTCCTTGTGTAGCATCATGTTCCCGGCAAGCTTTATTTTATGGTACTCCAGAGGAATATGAAATGAAAGTTGCGGGTGATTGATATGCGTTATCTCATTATCGGCAATAGTGCGGCAGGAGTTTTTGCAGCAGAAACAATTCGGGGTCTGGATCCAGACGGACAAATTACCATGATTTCAAATGAAGATTGTTTACCCTATTCGCGTTGCCTAACCTCCTATTATTTAGGAAATGAAATTTCAGAAGAAATGGTGTACATTCGAGATAAAGCTTTTTACACTGAAACGGGGATTGACTTTCAAGTTGGATATGTTGTAAGGGTGGATGTTGATTCTAAAAGTGTCTTGTTAGACTCGGGTGAAAAAGTTACTTATGACAAGTTGCTAATTGCCACGGGTTCTTCTCCGTTTAACCCTCCTCTTGAGGGAAGTGGCATAGAGGGAATCTTTGAACTGCGCACCTTAGATGATGCTAAAGCCGTGGCTGAGTTTGCTCTAAAAGTAAAATCTGCCGTTGTAATGGGTGCTGGTCTAGTAGGGCTTAAAGGAGCCCATGGACTTCATGAACTGGGGATCAGTGTAACAATTGTTGGATCTGCCCCTCAAGTCCTGAGGCACTCCATTGATGTAGAGTCTGCAGAGATTCTGACAAGGCGGTTAGAAGAAGACGGCTATCGTGTCCTCCTAAATACCAAAGTGACTAAAGTGCTGGGTGAAGAGGATGCAGATGGACGGATGTCAGTATCCGGAGTGCTTCTGAATACTGGTGAACAGATTCCTTGTCAGATGATTATAAGAGCAGTTGGAGTTCGCCCTAATGTAAAACTGGTCAGTGATAGCGGGGTGTCAGTGAATTACGGCATTATCGTTGATGATGAAATGCAAACGTCGGTAAAAGATATTTACGCTGCGGGTGATGTTGCAGAGGCATCCGATCTCTTAAGTGGCGAAAAGAGCGTGAATGCTATATGGCCTTCTGCAACAGAACAAGGAACGGTCGCTGGTTGCAACATGGCAGGTGTTAAGCGCAAATATCTTGGTTCACTGGCTGTAAACTCTGCTGTAATCTCCGGAGTAGGGATTATTTCTGCCGGACTCGTGAATTTGCCACCTGGAGAGGGTAGTGTGCTCAGGGCATATGAGCCCAATAAGAACTTCTATCGTAAGTTCATGATTAAAGATGGGCGTTTGGTAGGAATGATCATGGTGGGCGACATCGAAGGCGCAGGTATTCTGAGCGGCCTAATTCGGAAGAGGGCTAAAGTTGACCCTAATTATCTTAATAAAATGTTAGTAAATCCAATTGAATATCCTGGGTACTTGCCGGTAGAGAGAGGGGGTCAGTAAAATGGGTTCATACGTAAGAACAAGAGCTCTAACTTCAAGCAGTGAACCATTAGATCATGACGAGGAATTACGTACGTCTATTTGCTGTCTTTGTAACGGTGGGTGTGGGATAAAAATTAGCCTAGATCAAGAGGGGAAAATTAAGGCGGTTTTTGGCGACCCGGAAAATCCGTATAATAAAGGGAAAATTTGTTCTAAGCCCATGGAAATTGCCCAAACGCTTTATGGACCCTATAGGGTCAGATATCCTATGAAAAAGGTCAATGGCACCTTTGAGAGAATCAGCTGGGATGAGGCTTTAGATCTGATCGCCCAAAAATATAATCAGTATATCAAGGAAAATGGTACAGGATCGATTGTGGGCATTACATCCAAAATCGGTGGGTCTTACAGTAAGTTAGCTCATGGCATATTTTCAGAGTTAACTGGTCTCGTGAATTACGGAACTGGGCCGATCTGTACCGATTCAGAAGCGAATGTGCGCAAGAAACTTTTCGGAGACGGTTCTGGGACAAGCCCTCTCTCAGATGTAGTCAATTCTAAGATCCTGTTAATAGTGGGTAACAATACTGCCCAAACGAAGGCGGGACAATTCCACTGGATTACGGAGGCTAAGCGGAGAGGAACGCGAGTAGTAGTAATTGACACACGCTTTACAGAGACTGCTCAGGCGGCTGACCTATTTATCCAGATCAGACCGGGAACGGACGCTGCCTTAGGTATGGCGTTATTGAATTATGTTATCAAGAATGGCCTCTATGATCCAACGTTTGTGTCCAAGCATACCAATGGCTTCGAAAAACTGGTACAGGATGTAAGTACTTTTACAACAAAGCGTGCAGAGGAGATCACAGGAGTTCCCCAAAATGTTATTGAGAAATTAGCTCAAGATTTAGCTACGCTAAAGCCAGGCATGCTCTTCGAAGGTCGGGGCATCGTTTGTGTTAATAATGCAGGAGCTTCACTTTGGGCGTTTGAAGGACTAATGGCTATACTTGGGAATATCGGAAAACCTGGGTCGGGAATTATTTCGCATATCAATAACACAGGTGGTATTAGCAATTTGATTCAACCTAACGATGTTATGAAGCCTGATCGTAAGAGATCATCAAGTGCCCTCTATAAAGACATGGAAGAGGGAGACGTGAAAATGGTTTTGATCTCAGGGAATCCCTGCGCAACTTGGCCCGATAGTGCACGGATGAGTAAAGCAATCGAGGGATTAGATTTTGTGGTCAGTCATACCTTGGTAATGGATGACTCCGCTGTACTAGCGGATATTGTCCTCCCTGCGACCCACTGGTTGGAAGAAGCCGGAGCCCAGCCAAGTGTGCATAGAGTTTTGCAGTGGAAAAATAAAACGGTTGAAATACGTGGTGAGGAAAAATCCGGCGGAGATTTCTACCGTTTATTGGCAGAACGTATGGGTTTGAACTCATCCTATTTTCCAGATTCTTCTGAATCAGCTTGGGAGCTGGAAAGAAAACACAATAAGAATGTCACGGGAATTAGTCGGGAACGGATGCTTGCAACCCCTGGTGGTGTACATTTTCCCTGTTCGGAAATTGGTAAGGAGAACGTGCGCCTATTTGCTAATGGTGTTTTCAAAACGTCCTCTGGCAAAGTCGAGCTGACAGGAGTCAGTGATGCTCCTCTTGATTACGTAGATACCTTTGATGCCCCTGGTAATAATGGACTCAGTCGTGAAGAGTTTCCCTATCTGTTTAGCACCAATAAGGTGGCAAGCCACTACCATACTGAATGCCAATACAGTGATTGGGCTAATGAGATGGAACAACCTTACGTGGAGATGCATCCTCTAACCGCCTTAGAGATAGGAGTCAAGGAAGGAGATAAGGTTAGGGTGGAGACAGTTGCGGGATCGATTGTTTTGGCGGCGAAGATTACTCAGTCAGTGCCACGGGGCTTCCTCTCGACCCAACCCTATTTCGGATTACAATCTCCTTATAGGCAAGCACCAGCGAATACCCTTTTTCCAGTAGCTACCGATCCTGTTGGGGGTAACCTAATTAGCAAAAACATTATGTGTAATGCTAAAGCCGAAGGGGGTCAAGGATCATGAGTCAGCATGCTATGCTAGTCGATGAGTCACGATGCATCGGATGTAAGAGTTGTACTGTTGCTTGTAAACAAGAAAATGGCCTCCAAACAGGAGATTGGTGGTTAAGAGTATGGCGGAGGGAACAGCTAAAGGATCATTTGGTTCGATATTATAATACTCAGTCATGTAGACACTGCGCTGACCCTGTTTGCCAGGCTGTATGCCCAGTGGGTGCTATTCAACGTGGGGAAGATGGGCTAGTGATCCAAGATGATGCAAAATGTCTTGGGTGTCATGTTTGTGTAACCTCATGTCCACATAATGCAATGAGGATCATGACAAACGGTAAAGTGGGGAAATGTACCCTTTGTAGTCATCGCTTGGCAAGAGGTAAAGAGCCTGCATGTGTATCTGTCTGTCCAGTTAATTCTAGAGTTTATGGTGAGCGCGAAGAACTTCTTCTTGAGGCAAATAAACGTTTGTCAGAATTAAGAACGAAAGGTTTGCGCGTCCATCTCGAAGGAACGGAAAAAGAGCAGACGGCGGTAATGTATCTGTTAGTAACGTAAAAAAATAAATAACTAATTAAGTTATAGGAATTTTGTTTTATTTGCATTATCCTGACGTTATAGTATATGGGTAGTGCAAATTAATTTTATTGAATATAAATGAGCGATACGTACATTATATAGAAGTTAGTTGTTTATACAGTATAGTTCAATTATACTAATATTAAACTTAACTAAGATTGTAGATGCTTATTTGAAGGCTATCTAATTTTTAAAAATTACTCATAAAAAGAGTTGACAATTAGTCATCGTTCAGCTATACTAAAAAAGTTCTCAAAAACGTGGCCCGTTGGTCAAGCGGTCTAAGACACCGCCCTTTCACGGCGGTTACACGGGTTCGAATCCCGTACGGGTCACCAATAAATAAGGGTGATTAGCTCAGTTGGTAGAGCGCCTGCCTTACAAGCAGGATGTCGGCAGTTCGACCCTGTCATCGCCCACCATTATCATAATTCGAAGGTCGAACTTGGCCCCGTGGTGTAGTGGTTAACATGCCTGCCTGTCACGCAGGAGATCGTCGGTTCAAGTCCGATCGGGGTCGCCATAATATCTTAGTAGTCCAACAAATGGGTAGGTGGCCGAGTGGTTAAAGGCGACAGACTGTAAATCTGTTCCGCGAGGTACGATGGTTCGAATCCATCCCTGCCCACCATTTTGAATTCGAAGATCGAGATTCGAAATACGATTATAATCGTATAAGAACTAAAGATCTTAGGATAAATAAAGACTAAGTCTGTGAGGGACACGAATATCTTAACGGTATATTACCTCAAGCTTAGCAATTGTCGCGGGGTGGAGCAGCGGTAGCTCGTCGGGCTCATAACCCGAAGGTCGTCGGTTCAAATCCGGCCCCCGCAACCAAGGTATTAGGTCCTAGAGCAAATGCTTAGGCTTAATATATAGATTGGGGTGTCGCCAAGTGGTAAGGCACCAGACTTTGACTCTGGCATTCGTAGGTTCGAATCCTCCCACCCCAGCCATATTTATGGGCCATTAGCTCAGTCGGCTAGAGCACCTGACTTTTAATCAGGGTGTCCCGCGTTCGAGTCGCGGATGGCCCACCAAACATTTGCGGGTGTAACTCAGTGGTAGAGTGTCACCTTGCCAAGGTGAAAGTCGCGAGTCCGAATCTCGTCACCCGCTCCAAACATGCGCTCGTAGCCCAGCTGGATAGAGCGTCTGACTACGAATCAGAAGGCCGGGGGTTCGAATCCCTCCGAGCGCACCATAGTAAAAAAATTGACATGCCGTTGTAGCTCAGTTGGTAGAGCGTATCCTTGGTAAGGATAAGGTCACCGGTTCAATCCCGGTCAATGGCTCCAGCAAAAATGCGGGAGTGGCGTAATTGGCAGACGCGCACGTTTGAGGGGCGTGTGGGTAACACCGTACGGGTTCAAGTCCCGTCTTCCGCACCAATTAAGAAAAATTTGTGGAGAAGTACTCAAGTGGCTGAAGAGGACGGTTTGCTAAACCGTTAGGGTGGGTAACTGCCGCGAGGGTTCAAATCCCTCCTTCTCCGCCAAATATTATTCCTCGATAGCTCAATGGTGGAGCAACCGGCTGTTAACCGGTAGGTTGTAGGTTCGAGTCCTACTCGGGGAGCCATGGCAGGGTAGCCAAGTGGTCTAAGGCAAGTGGTTCATACCCGCTCATTCGAGGGTTCAAATCCCCCCCCTGCTACCACACTTGCGGGTGTAGCTCAATGGTAGAGCGCTAGCCTTCCAAGCTAGTTACGCGAGTCCGATTCTCGTCACCCGCTCCATTCGTTAAATAAACCGCGCTTTAGGCGCGGTTTTTGCATGTTCTTTTGTATGTTCAAATGACCTGGAATTCATATAAATTTGTTGCGTGTTTGGATCAACACACACTGGTCGTGAATTACGGCTATCCCATGTTCTTCTCCGTTCTGGATAGCCTCTTGACTTTCACTACCGGGCTGCATCCATACTCGCTTGATTCCAAGGTCGATACAATCTTGGACGGCTTGTTGCGTAATTTTAGGTGGAACCACAAGACTGACAGCATCAGGCCGTTTCGGTAATGAAGCTAAAGAAGGATAACAAGGATCTCCATCGATATTATCAAGACCGGGATTGATTGCATAAACTGAGTAGCCCGATTTTTTTTAGTTGGTTATAAACCTTGTAGCCATATTTAGCCTTGTCACTGGATACACCGATCACAGCCCAAGAATTCTGTTTTAAAAAATCGTTAATATCACCAAGCATATTATAAATCCCCCTTCCTTAAATCCTTTAAAAATTAAAGTTCCATAAAAATGGGATATTTCTAGGCCGAAGAAGCATTAATGCCCTTTTAGTTTAGATTAATTTGTATAAAATTGCAAATTAAGAGTCTTGATAACCTATCTGTTATTTTTGGGTTATAACATATAATATTCTCCTAAGGAAACCTACAGTATAGGTCAGTATAAAAGTTATTGTTGACATCAAACTCTAAAAATGCTATTATAACCGAGCGCCAATATGACGCATATTGATCGAAAAGTGCAAGAAGTTAAGGCTCTAAGCGAATTGATCAAAACAAACGAAAATTAGTTATTGACAACGAGAGTTGAAAATGCTAATATGTAATTCCGGCCTAAACAGCCGAAAACATGGACTT
>NZ_JYNH01000155.1 GCF_000960765.1 Desulfosporosinus sp. I2
GAATTGATTAAATCCACAACTTATAATAAGTTTAGACTTGTCTTGCTTACAGCTTTCTCTTTCAGGCGCTTGCTTCGGCCACTGTCAAATGAGCTGAAGTAAGGTTTCCAGTAGCGTCTTTGCTCCATACAGAGACTTCTACATTCTGTGAGCTAACAAAGAATACAAACTCAAAAGCATTAAATGGGACGAAATAAGTCTTCAAAGCCACGGTACCCGCTGTAAGAGTGAAAAACTCTTCTACATACTTCACTTTTGTCGTTCCACTCTGAAAAAATCCCTCAACTTGAATTGCTACTGTAGAAGTATCATCATTCGAGATATTTACCGTGAGCGTTGAACTCTGTCTAACGCCCTCAACCGAGGTGTTAGACATCAAACCCGTTGTTAAATAAGGCATATATCTTCTACCCTCCTAAATTATGGGTTAACTTATTGTATTGTTCATGTCCTAATTTTGTTACCTTCAATTATGCTTAATGCTGGAACCATTCCCTTTGTTGACATATTATGTACAGACTCCATCTCCTAAGGTGTGCCCTCAACCAATTCAGCCGGATACTCCAAATCCGACTTTCCCAAATACTGCAACGCTACAGATGTGCACCCCTCTAGAATTTAGGGTTCTTTCTAATCATTTTAATTTCGAGTGCTTTTGTGGCAAGGTGATGATTGATTCTCAGACTAAATGTCATTATTATTGAAAGCTATCCCAAATAATAAAGGGCCACTTGACGTGGCCCCTTTATTGAATGCAAAATAATACCCACTCTTTTTATGGTTTTCCCCACTCTTTTCCTTCGTTCCTCACTATTTTACCGATCCGGGAAAAGTACAAATTTTTATTAAAGTCCCATTCGGGGGGACCTCCGCCCTCATAATAACCGTCTGCTCTGGGATGGTACAAATGTGCCGTTGTCGCATCTGTCGGACAGTAATGGCAACCGTTTCCCAATAATCGATCGATAAAATCTCGATCATCATAAGCAATTCCCACAAAATCTTCATCATAGCCCCCAATTTCCGTAAATTGACTACGATGTAAGGCCATCAGAAACGGCATTTTAGTATTTAAATCTACACAATTGTTGAACGTCGCAAGGTCAAACGTCCCGTTATTATTATTAATAGACTCCAACAGATCCCCATTACGATCATCTTTTCCAACCGGAATACCCAACAATTTAGGATTATCTAAAATAGGCTTAGTCAGCCTGGCTATAGTATGGTTAATATGGAGCATTTCAGCACAACACATGACTAAAATATCCCCGGAGGATTGCTTGACCCCAATATTAATAGCGAAACCGGGTACCCGCCATTCAGAACGACCGTTAAGATTTCTTTGTCCGGTAAATATATACTTCAAATTTAGTTTTTCCTTGAACTCGTTACAAATCTCCTCTGTTTCATCTTGTAAGCCATCATTAACGACGATTGTTTCAAACTCAAAGGGCATTGTCTGTAAGGACAATGAATAGAGCCCCCACCTTAATAAATGCGTTCTCTGAAATGTTGTTATGATGATTGATACTTTATGCCGTTCATGCCGTTCATGCCGTTCGGCCTCTCTTTTATAGTTGGCTTTTTCAATCATGAGCTCTTTAAAGACAGCCGTCAGTAAACAATGCCACTTTTGCATAGAATCCTGGGTGGAAAAATTCTTCTCCAGTATAACTTGCCTGGGCGAAAAATTTCGCTTGGGTAATTCTTGAAGAGCCCCCTCGAAATCCTCCCCAAAAATACCACACTGAGCCCGCTCTTCTGTACTAAAATCCTTAAAAATACCTTTTTCATGCATAATCAAGGGCACATCGCATAGACAAGCTTCAATAGCCGCCTGACATTGGTTCTCGATTGGCGAACCGTTGATAAGGAAATCTGCACAGTTTAAAAGTTTAACCAAGAGAGTCTGAGGTACTCGATTAAATATTCTTACGTTGGCGGCGATAAATGCCTCAACGGTTTTAGAAACTAAAATCCAGGTTATTTCCGGATGACCTTGAATACAGGCCTGAACTTTGCTCCACCCGTTGAACTCAGAAAAGTCCCCGACAAAGATTCCTATTCGTCCTGGGCCAAAACCAAATTCCTGGCGAATCTCTTCTTTATTCATCGACTTAAAGAGTTCCAAATCCACACCACCTGAAATTATCTCCAAATCATACTCTGGATAAGACAACGCCGTTTGGATAGAATTTGTCACAAGTTTATCGGCCCGCCGTAAATTTTCCTCTTGTTGCGTATTTGGCATGCCCATTGATCGAGTGTCGTCCTGTAAGAACGCTATTGTATAGCGTGATTCATCGACTGTATTCATGAAAGTGGCATTTTGAAGAATCACTTCTACTTCCGGATAATGTTCTTGGATATAGTTTCGAGCATTTGCAGCATAATCTCCCTTGTCCCCAACAAGATGCCTATCTATACTTACTGAAGCAGGTAAGGATTCCTGGAGGAAATTCCATAATACCTTTTCCCCCATTGATCCTGAGACAAAATCATTACATAACGCAACTTTTATTTTCCTTGGTGCATCTACTGCGGTTTCCGAACTATCAAGTTCTCCCCATTGAAAATGATAAGCTAAACTGTCAAACGCCGTTTGATGCTTTATTCCTATGGTCTGGAGTTTCAGCATTAAGACCGTATCCCCAGATACACAGGCTTCTCCCCATCGGGCAATGATTGGATGATTAAAATCACTTCCTAAGACAACCTGTCCTTCTGGATAGCCCCCCACCCGTTCAAAATGCTCCTTACGGATTAAGAGGGGCATAAATAGTCCGCCGTCTACCAATTTAGACTCCGTCAGATCACGGGCATATTGTTGAAATTCGATTTCTTGATACGACGAATAATCCCGACCAAAGTCCCTTTCCACACCGTATTGACCACTGCGCAACTTCCCGGACTCAACTAATCGGGATGTGACGCAGTTTTTTCCGTTATAAGCCTGCCATAGATTATCCAACCAACCTGGTGTAAACGCCATATCCGAATTTATGAAAATAACAAAGTCTCCCTGAGCCTTGCTAGCCGCAAAATTGTAAGCACGGTAAACATTATTTACATACCATTCCGTTTGTTGCTGGGGGGTATTTGTAAAAACATAATGAGGGATATAGTTATCACTCAAATAATTGAGCACCGAGGGGTTGGCATCATTAGCGACAAAGAAAAATTCCTTATCTGTCATATCCGTGTATCTAAAGACCTGGTCATAAACAAACTTCAACCATTCCACACTTTTATATACTAAACAAACAATCGAGAATCTTAGTTTGAACACTTCTTCGCGGTATTCTTCGACATATGCTAAGGATTCCATAAAGGTCAATGGTTTAGGCTCGTCGTCATCAAGCCAGAGACCCTCCGGGAAGAGTTCCTGAGGGACTTTTGCTACCTCAAGTTTTTCCTCGCTGATTAAACGATCAAGCATATCGTACCCACGTTGTCCGTGCGACTTATAAACTAGGTATTTATAGGCTAAACGTTGCTGCGAAGAAAAACCATAGTGCAGTACTTGAACATCAAGAGTCCACTTCACGGAACGAATCGTCGAAGGAAAAAGGGGTTGATGGAGACCAGGTTTTGTCTCATTAAAGCAAATCCCGGGAACCACTCGCCAGAGACGGCAAAACCAACCCTTATCATATAAACTGTCCAACCGTTGCCAAGAATAGCTGCGCCAAAGGTTGATTTCATGCATGTTCACTGCATCCATCTGATGTTCGTCACAATGCGCACATAGTTCCTGAAGCTTCTCGGCGGCATTGTCGGTTAATACTTCGTCGGCATCCAACCACAAGATAAAATCCGGCTTCAGCTTTAAAGCCTCTTGAAGCAGAAGCTGCTTATGCCTTCGTTCATTGACAAAATCATTTTTAGTCCCTCTCAGAACGTACGGCGTTTTTTTAAGCAAATATTCATAACTACCATCCGTGCTTCCGTCATCATAGACGACCAAATCACTGACTAATGGTAAAATATGGTTTACAAAGCGTTCTAGGTTATCTTTACACAATTCATTATAGATTTGGCATATACAAACGATCCTATAGTTCTTCAACGTAAAAATTCTCCTTCATCAATATTATCTTGACCCACCATCAAATGATACTTAAGCAACAAGGCCACCGTTTCTTCGAAGGTCATAAGGAAATCGCCTGAACTATATTCTTTGGACAGCGCCTGTATACCCGGTTCTGCAGTAACCAGTTCCGGAAGCATAGGCTTAATTGCATAATAATTACCGCGGTCATACGTTCGCCAAGCCTCTTCTTCAGAAATCATAATTTCATGGACCTTTTCCCCCGGGCGAATTCCCGTGTAGTTTATAGCAATCTTCAGATCTCCCATTAAGGCCTTTGCTACATCTTGAATAAGGGCTGCAGGAATTTTCGGAATGAATATTTCTCCGGGCTTAGCACCCTTTAAGACAGCAAAAATGGTATCTACGGCGCTATCTAAAGGCAATAAAAATCTCGTCATTTCCTTTGTCGTAACGGTTAACGGACCACCATGCTTAATTTGTTCATGGAACAAAGGTATGACAGATCCCCGGGAGGCCAGCACATTACCATAGCGCACACAAATAAATCTTGTCTTGGGAAGCGTTACATTGGCCGCGATAAATATCCGCTCTTGCATGGCTTTAGAAATCCCCATAGCATTCACCGGTTTGCAGGCTTTATCCGTAGAGACTCCGACCACAGTTTCTATTTTAAGATTATTTTCACGAATAGCTCGGATAATATTTTCTGGACCCACCACATTGGTCTGCACCGCTTCAAAGGGGAAATACTCGCATGAGGGGACCTGTTTCAGGGCTGCGGCATTGATCACTATGTCCGCTTCCCTTAACACAGCGCATACGGAATGATAATCACGGATATCTCCTATTCTAAACTCGATAAGTCGAGCAAAATTGTCGTAGATCACTTCATCGGTAACATTTCGTTTATGCTGGTATTCAACTCTCATAGCATGCTGTTTAGCTTCATCACGAGAAAAAATAATGATTTTCTTGGGAGAGCCAAGCTCCTTTTGCAAGAGCCGACGGGTTAACACCTTACCGAGTGAACCTGTACCCCCGGTAATCACAATCACTTTATTATCGAAAAGCTTCAATTTTATTCCCCCTTGGCTTTGCCGTTTTGATAGGGGCCTTGCAAGTAATCCAGATGCATTGCGTGAATTAAGTCTGGCCATGTAGGTGGATTATAGCCCGTTAGAGACCGAAATCGCGATGAGTCCAATGATCGATCGAGTCGAAAACTGTCCTCAGGCTCGATTTCCACATTTTTGTCGTACTGAACCTTGATGAGCTTTAGTAACTCGTATTTGGAAATTGGATCAGAGGATACGTGGTAAAGCCCCATCATTTCTGAATTAGGGATCACGTAATCACGGATAATCCGAGCTAATTCAACGGTTGGAAAACCAGAATAAATAACCTTCCTGAACCCATTCACCTTTTTCTCTTGACTAAGAAACCATTCGACTAAACCATAGTTTCCTTTCAGTTCATGCCCGATGATTGAAGTTCGTAGGGTAACACAATGCGGGTAGGCTACTTCGCCGAGAAGTTTTGTTCTGCCGTAGAGATCATGGGCATTAGAAACATCCCCTTCTAAATATCCACCTTTCTCTCCATCAAAAACACAATCTGTGCTGACATGAATTAAGCGCGAATCAGTTGCACTGCAAAGCAAGGCAATTCTATGAGGTAAAAGTGCGTTAGTAGTAATCGTCGCGATTGGGTCTTGGGCCTTTGCTACCTGCTTAATCACTCCGATACAATTCACCACAACGTCTGGCGACACATCCGTGAAGACCTTTGTCAGGCTATCTGAATTGAGAACATCGACATCGCTGCGTACCTTCCTCATCCAATCCATCGATATCCAACCGGATAACTCCTTTGGAGAGCGGACCGTAGTATAGACATCTAGCCTTGTATCTTCTGACAGATAACGAAACAAGGTATGCCCTAACATTCCTGACCCTCCTAAGATCAATACCTTTCTCATGTCCCTACTCACACCTTTCGGGGGCAATCTTACTTTCTATAAAGAAAACTTGGCTAGCGCCCGAAGACACTGTCTTCGCACGTTTTAACCTTCTTGCAGCCTTAGCGAAGGCGGTCGCCTTAGTTGCCCTTATGCGCTGGCCATGACGATAAGCGGATGAGCTTATCGCCACACTGCAACTCACTACGCATACTCCAGCAGTGTGGATTGGCCGAGTGTCCCTGTAGCCAAGACTCGAACAAGGATGTTCGAGATTAGAGCGCCGCCATGGATGGCAAGGCGCCGTGATGGCGAGAAGGGACCTTCCAGAAAGTATACAACGTAAGTTATACTTTCTGACTAGTATAGAGAAGCGCATCTCTCACTACCTCTTGCTGTTACTTTCTCGTTCTCTTTAAGGAAGCTTTAAATTTTTAAATTCCTCTTTAGCCTTTTCGAGGTCAGCCATCGTCCCAATATCAAACCAAAGATCCTCGCTTTCATAACTTACAACCCGAGCTCGTTCCGAAAGAAGACGCTGAACTAGGTCTGGCATATCAAAGCAATTATTTTCTGGAATTAATGAAAGAACCCGTTTGTTGATCACGTAAATGCCCATACTAGCCCAATAGTTTAGGGTAGGTTTCTCCGAATAAGCCGTCACTTGTCCATCTCTAATCTCCAAAACACCGAACGATGAATGAACGGTCTTCTTGTGTACAGCGACCGTCATATCTGCTTGTGTTGCTATATGGTGTTCATACAACGCCCTAAAATCTAAAGTGGTTAATTCATCCCCATTGACCACTAAAAAATTGTCCTCTAAGTTATTGACAATTTTTAATGGGCCTGCGGTCCCTAAAGGAGCGGTTTCAATAGAATACCGGATTGTCAGACTAAATTGACTTCCATCTTGAAAATAAAGCTTGATGAGGTCAGAAAGATACCCTAAACACATAATGATTTCATCGAATCCTGCCCTTTGAAGTTGGTGAACCAAAATAGCTGCTATTGGTTTTTCCCCAATAGGAAAAAGGGGCTTTGGTAATATTCGAGTATACGGTTCAAGGCGTGAACCTCTACCACCCGCTAAAATAATGCTTTGCATAAAATTCCCCTTTACCGTTAAATTTGGTATTTCCCTATCTGATATCGATTCATATGAGCCGCAACCCAAGCTACCGTCCTTTTAACTCCTTCTTCTAGTGACACACGAGGTTCCCACCCGATTGTATCTTTAGCCAAACGATTATCTGCTAAAAGACGGTTTACCTCGCTGCGACTCGGGCGAATTCGCGCTTCGTCCACCACGATTTCAGCTTTACTCTGGAGCGTAGTTATAATAATCTGAGCTAGTTGGCCAATCGAAATCTCTCGGCCTGAACCAATATTTATCACTTTACCAAACCCCTCTTGGCTCTGAGCTGCTTTTATAAACCCTTCAGCGGTATCCGTTACAAAGGTGAAATCACGCAAAGTGTCAGTGTTCCCAAGACGTATTTCTCGACAGGCTAGGGCCTGAGTAATCAGTGTCGGTATAACGGCCCGGGCGGATTGTCGCGGTCCATAACAATTAAACGGTCTTACCGTGACAACCGGTAAATCAAAGGAGGCATAAAAGCTTTCGGCTAACTTATCTGCCCCAATCTTACTCGCCGAATAAGGGGACTGACCCTGAAGAGGGTGAGACTCATCGATCGGGACATACAGTGCGGATCCATAGACTTCACTGGTTGAAGTGTGCACGATTCGCTCCACTCCATGATCGCGAGCTGCTGTAAGAACATTGAACGTCCCCATAATATTGGTTTCCACGACCTCGCGAGGGTTTTTATAGGAATACGGGATTCCCACTAAAGCACCTAGGTGGAAAACGGCATCACACCCTTTAACCGATCGTTCAATAACATCTGCGTCCCGTAAATCTCCAGTAATTATTTCAATTTGTTCCAGTAAACCGGGTTCTAAATCTTCTAGGTTACCACGACCATCTCTGGAATTATATCGAATAAAGACTCGAACCTTTGCTCCTGCTTTGGCCAAAGCCTCTGTTAAGTGACTGCCGATAAATCCACCCGCTCCAGTAATCAAGACCTGTTTTTGCTCCCACATCACGTTCTCCCATCCCCTCTGTAGCAGTAATTGATATATCTTATGTCAGTCTTTGTCTATCTGACACCCTCCAAAAGCGCCCTATAACTTGGCGCGAGCCGAGTCCACTCAAACATCAAGGCCCGTTCCCGTCCTCTAGCTGAGAGGGATTGCAAAAGAGATGGGTTATTAAGCACTCTTGATAAAGCTTCTGACAACTGTCTAATATTTCCCGCCTCAAAGGTTAAAGCACATGAATTTGAAACGACTTCTGCCAGACCACCAGCATTTGAAGCGATTATCGGTGTCCCGATCACCATACCCTCTAAGGCCACCATTCCATAGGCCTCACGTCGACTGGGAACCACAAGACTTGTTGCACGTCCCATCCATTTCCTGACCTCTGAACTCGACTTCCGGCCATGTAACTGAACGCATGTCCCTAGTTTCAGTGACTGAATAAGCTGCTTTAAATGCCCCTCATAGGATTCTGTGCCCTTACCGACAATATTTAAGTGAATTTGCCGACCGCTTTGTTGAATGATTGATACGGCATGGATCAAATCCTCAATCCCTTTATAATTGAGCAGTCTTCCGACATAAAGGAATTCATTCATGTTTCTATTTTTCCAACGTTCTGCTGGCAAGCAAACACCGAGGGGTAACACTTCCGTTTTGGAAAGGTATTCTGGAAAACGCCCTGCCAGATAGTTTCTCTCGCTCTGACTAATGAGTTGAATACGTCTACAACGCATCAGAAGCTCTTCCTGGATCTTAAATTGCGCTTGTAATTCGGGCTCTGACCGATCTTCTAACTCCTTGCGCAAAAAAGAATAAACTGAATATAGAATTGGGACAACCCCTTGGGACAGGGTATATGCCAGAGGCGTAAAATTGATGGCATGGCTGTGAATAATATCCCATGCCTGATTAAGCTCCGGAAATTCCTGACACACAACGTCCGTCTTAATCATTCCTAAATAACCAAAGTAATCGCTGTTACGTGGCAATCCTAAAACTTTAATCTGTTGTCCTCGTAATGCCCAACCTGGTGCATTCTTATTACTTTGTGGAACGATCACAGTTTGCTGTATACCCATACGATCTAGCATATATAGCATGCCCGTGGCCGCTGTACCAGCTCCACCAAAACTCTCTTCTTCAAATTCATTGGTCAATGATAAAACCTTCAAGAAAATCACCCCCGTAAACTTCGCTATCAACTATTCCCTTGGTTCTAAAATACTCTATGCACAAGCCATCTAACATGTTAGAAGAAGACACGAGTAGCGTGTTGGGGGGACGGTCCTAACCGTCCCCCCAACACGTTATTTCCTTCTATAATTAACTCCAGATGAGACTCACGATGGCCGCGAATGCTCCTGCCAAGGCGGTGATAAAACCCGACCACCAACGCCGACTGTTCTCAGAGTCTTTTTTAAACTCCTCAAAGTCTTGTTTTGTAATGTAGTTACCGGCTAGCAGCACTCGCATATCGTTGACCACTGTTGATACATCCTTGACAGCTTCCTTAATTTCAGCAATATCTTTCTTGATCGTTTTGACCTCTCCTTCTACCATATCTCATCCTCCTACTCTTCGAATTTCACCTCTATTTATACTATGGTTTTGCTAGAGCAAATGGTACTAGCTCTCTCATTCCCCCTTAATCCTTTTCTACATATGCTAAACTATGTACGATTATTTTTGAGGAGGTTACTAATGTCTACGATTATCTATCCTCCCTCAATTCCTTGGAGTTGGATGTTTCAGCGTCCACAGCAGTTGTTGGGTCAATTGTCTACATCTGGCCATACGGTTCTCTACGAGGATCTTGGAAACTTTTCAAAACCAAAAATTAAGCACTTGTCCTCTTCCCTTCTCATCTGTCAGGGTACTTCCGCTTTGGGCATACCCCATCCCCGGCCACGTATTCTTTGGTTGACGGTTCCTTCGCATATTCATAGTATTCAAAACTATGACCCTGATCTTGTTATATACGATGCGGTCGATGAACCCAAAGAGGAATTTGCCAGTTGGGCGCCCTATTATCCCGCTATCCTTGAAAAAGCAAACTTGATATTTTGTAGTAGTCGTAGTATTTATGACTATTTTCACCATAGGCATCCTCGTGTTTATCTAGTAGCAAACGGTGTTGATTTTGTCCATTTTTCGCCTCCCCCAAGCACTCGTCCGCTTGACCTTCCCTCAGGTAAACCCATTATTGGTTACAGTGGCGCCATAGCCCCTTGGGTCGATTGGAAGTTACTCAAAGTCGCCATCCAAGAGAACCCTGAACTCAACTTTGTTTTTCTTGGTGCTCTCTTTCAGCTTAATAAATTTCCCTTAAACTATAAAAATGTTTTTTATCTTGGCTTAAAACCTTACCAGGAACTCCCAACCTATTTACATTACTTCGACGTTGGGATGATTCCTTTTCTTCAAACTGAAATGACCAAAGGGTGCAACCCTATCAAACTCTATGAATACTATGCATCTGGAATTAAAGTTCTGGGTACACCGCTTCCTGAACTGCTATCCATCCCGAAAATCAATCTGGAAAGTAACCCACACTTATTCTCACTCCGTTTACGGCATCTCTTAGAAAGTAAGGATACCGGCAGAGCTGAACGAATGGCTTACGCTCTTGCCAACGACTGGAGCGAACGGGCTGGCCGAATTCATGAGCAAATTATTTTATAACGCTAGAAATAGAAATAGCGTGTAACACCCTTCTCCACGAGCGAATAGTATACGTTGAAGCTAAGTCTTACTCATTTCTCGAATCTAAAGAGGGGGGAATACACACATGCTATTTGAAACCCATGCTTGGGTGACACTCGACAATGCCGTCGCCATATATAATGTTTACAGCGATGCGCTAGTCGCTACCATCCCTGTAGGGATTGCACCCGCTTTCCCTAAGCGCACTCCGGATGGTACCAAAGTCTTAGTTCCTAATTTTGGAAGCAACACTGTCTCCGTCATATGCACGTCTGGAAATCTCGTCTTAGCAACCATCCCAGTGGGCCTAGCTCCTAC
>NZ_JYNH01000156.1 GCF_000960765.1 Desulfosporosinus sp. I2
AGGAACAGGGACTGAGCAGTAAAACAATAACCGCCGTCGCTGCGGGACAATATTCCGGTTACTTCCAGGCATCAGATGGCACAGTCTGGGCGGTGGGACTGAACACCTCCGGCCAACTGGGCGACGGTACCATAATAAGCAAGAGTCAGCCGGTTCAGGTACAGGGACTGAGCAGCAAGACGGTAACCGCCATCGCAGCAGGGTATAGTTCCGGTTATTTCCGGGCATCAGATGGCACGGTCTGGGCGGTGGGACTGAATACCTCCGGCCAACTAGGTGACGGTACTAAAACAAATAAGAGTGTGCCGGTTCAGGTACAGGGACTGAGCAGTCAGATGATAATCGCCGTCGCAGCGGGGAGCAATTCTGCGTACTTCCTAGAATCAGATGGCACAGTCTGGTCGGTGGGGCTGAACACCTCCGGCCAACTAGGTGACGGTACATTAATAAGCAAGAGTGTGCCGGTTCAGGTACAGGGACTGAGCAGTCAGATGATAATCGCCGTCGCAGCGGGGAGCAATTCCTCTTACTTCCTGGCATCAGACGGCACGGTCTGGTCGACGGGCTTAAACACCAATGCCCAACTGGGGGACAACTCAACAAACAATAGGTCTGTACCGGTACAGGTTTCCGAGCTGACTTTGACGGTCTCCGTAACGGTCACAGCGGTAAATGCGCTTAGTGATATTAATGTGGCAAACGGAACTGCTGAATGGGCAGACAAGTAAGTTTAGATTATAGAGAAGACCCAACGGCAACTATCACTGGCAATCTTGATTACAAATTTCAGGTTATTATTACCCTGCCAAATGGCAAGACCATTGTATATGACAAAGGTGGCATATTTTCCGATACCCCTGGTCATATAGTCAGAACAAATATAAAAGGTGTCTATGATGTTGATATGGCCTTGCCTATTACCGGGGCCAGCAAGGAAAAATACGATTATTATTATGAATGGCAAAACTTTGGGTTTACCTTTTTAAATGGAACAAATTATGCAAATCAAAATGCATACCAAAACATTACTCATGTAAGTAATTTGAAAAGTCTTGAGGATAAATTTTTCAGCTATGGTGACATAAATAACCGCATGTATAGGTTTGTAAAACCGTTATCGTACAGTGGCTACAGCGGGAGTATGGAATATAGGAAGGTAGTTCAGGTTTCTTATAAAAATTCATTTACTGGTACATTACTAAGATCAAACTCATATAGCTACACTAATGAACCCCAAGGGTATACCTTCAATCCGTCTGCAAACACCTGGTCTATCTATCCTGGATATAATGGCAATGATCAAGCTTATTTAGCAAATACATATAGGTATTATACTCAAGTTACAGATGGACGTGGAGCAAAAACAAACTATACTTTTAACGGAATCGGTGAGACTGTTAATGTGGAAAAAAGCGGGAACGATCACAAAGAAAGCTCAACAACCACCTATGATGCCAATAAGCTTCCGCAGAAAGTGCAAACTGTCACTTATAACGTGGTTAACGGCGTGGCGGGCAGTTCCATCACCAAAACTGACAATTATCTCTATGACGCCAAAGGGAACCTGACCCGGTACACTGGGCCTGAAGCCAGCAGGGATCCAAACGGCAATCCAACGGGAAGCACCTATACAACCCCGGAAAATACCACAGTTAACGAGCATACTGTAGTCTATACCTATGATCCCAATTTCAGCATAGTCACATCGAAAACCTGGAAACAGGACGCCGCGACTGTTAGCAGAATTGAATCAACCGTTACTTCAACCAATGGCAATGTTACGCAGATGAGGAATGTGCATACGGGAAATAATATTGTTACCGATTTCCAGTATAATTCCTTAGGCAATATGACCCAAAAGAAGGTTCACTATGCCGATAACGGGACCAATACTTATATAACCAACTATGTTTATGGGACAGAAGAGGACGGCGTTGACCGTGGCGGAACGGCAGCTAAGTATAACGGTGTATACTATGGCGGAGCCTATTTGACCAGGGAATACGCTACAGTAGACGGCACACAAATTTCCAAGAAATATAGTTATGATTTTAACACAGGAGTAAAAACCGCTGATTTTGACGAGAACAACAACAGGACGGACTATACCTATGATCTTTTTCAGCGGATCATAGCCATTAAATATCCGGATCAAAGTCAAAAACAATATACTTATTATGATTACCTAGGTTATATGGACTATTATGGCGCATCGCTTAATAACAGAGTCATAGAATACACGGATCAAAAAAATAACAAATTCCGCTATGCCTATGATATATTCGGAAACCTGCTCCAATACAGCGAAAAGGTCAATGAATATCGATGGGATGTACTGCGCCAATTGACCTATGATCCGAATAACAATAAGACCAAAGAAATGGATGCTTATGGGCATAGTTCGCAATTTATCTATGACAGCGCCAACAGGCTCACCCAAAAGTCCTTCTGGTCAGATGACACGTGGATGGTCAAATCAACCACCTTGCAATATACCATAAATACGGACAGCAATAACGCACTATTAATCAACGTTACCGATGAAGACGGGTACATTAAGAAGAACCACTACGATATATCCAACCGCTTGATCCAGTTCGAAGTCACCCCTGATAAGACCAACTTCTATGCGACTAATTACACCTATGACTACGTGGGCCACAAAACAAGTGAAGCGGATGCCTTAACCCATGCGACCAACTATACTTACGACGACTTGGGACGTCTTAAATCCCAGGTAGACGCACGCAGCCATACAACTCAATATTTCTACGATGCCGGAAATAAACTGATCCAGCAAATCAATCCCAGAGGGAAATCCAGCTCCTATGACTACGATCTCTTGGGCAGATTGATTCGGAAAAAAGACCCGGCATCGGATGGGACGACGGCCGTAACCAGAACTATTTATGATCCGGTAGGTAATAAGACAAAAGAAATATCGCCCAATTACTATGACTCAGCCAAAGACACGGCCAGCCTTGCCGCCACTATGACGGGTACGTCCTATACCTATAACAGCATGAATCGCTTGCAGTCCGTAGTATCACCGGAAGGCGCTATCCTAGAGTACCGTAGCTATGACGGAAACGGAAATGTCCAAAAAGTTGTGGATGGTTTGAGGTATACGGGGGATATCAACACCTCACCAGGTACAACCTATGTCTATGATGCCTTCAACCGAAAAACACAGCAAACGGACGCCTTGGGCAATTCCCAAAGCTTCACCTATTTACTGACCGGGCAGTTGGACACATGGACAGATGCCAATCAAAATACCACGTCATACGTTTATAATGCCGATGGAACGTTGCAAATTGTATTCTATCCGGATACCGGGTATATCACCTATTCCTATGACAAACGTGGCTATAAGGCCTCCGAGACAGATCAGAGGGGGAATACAACTAGCTATTCTTACAACGGCTTTGGTAAAATAGGCACAATAACCGATGCCAAACAAAATACGATAGTCAATGCATATTTTAACAATGGCAATCTCAATTCGGTCAAGGATCAACGAGGTCATTACACCTATTACAGCTACTATGCAGACAATGACCTGCAGCAGAAGAAAACCTCCCTCGATGCCAGCAATTTTTCCATGGTAAATTATGTAACCGATGAAGTTGGCAATATCACCCAGAAAACGTTGACCGGGACTTTGGACAGCACGTCAAGAGTAACCGCCTATACCTATTATGATAATAACCTTCCGCAGACGGCCACAGATACCAGCCCCCAAAGCAACAGTGGCAGTTACGTGAAAAACTACTATGATCGCAACAAGAACCTGATCAAAGTAGAAATCAAACGAGATGCCTCCAATACGGATGTTTCGAAATACATTTATGATAATCGTGACCGGAAGATTCAGAGCATCAAACTGGTGGATCAAGCCGATGTCTACAACGCAGCCTCCTTGCCAAATCTGGCAGCTTTACAGGACAGCGGTAAACTCCAAATTATCACTGGGTATACCTATGACATCTTAGGAAACCTGACTTCAACCATCGACCCCAGAGCGTATGGTTATCTGACTGCTGATACAGCCAATCGCAACTTGTATACCATTACTAACAGCTATGATAGTTTGAACAGGCTTGCAACGGTAACCAATAAAGTCAACGGGACCAATGTATCCACCAAATATTACTATGACGCAGTTGGCAATAAAAAGGCTGTCAAAAATGAACGGGGATATTATACTGTATTGACCTATGACAGTATGAACAGGCCATTGACCCTGACGGACTCCGAGACGGACCCGTCCCTTAAAACCTATACCGAAGCGCAGATCATCAGCTTGGCAGGTCTGAAGACGAATACCCTCATTAAGAGCGCGATAAACGGCTATGACCCGGCGGGCAATAAGACCTCGTTGCTCGATGCTAACGGGTACAGGACAAACTATGTTTATGACACCCTGAATCGACTGCAAACCGTCAAAGCACCCTATGACCCAAGTAAGCCCGATTCAGCTACCAATCCGTATAATCAAGTGATTGACGAAAAGGTCTATGATGAAAACAGCAATCTCATCAAGGAAATTGACGCTAAAGGATATCTTTCCGGCAGCGATGATAGTTCCAGATACGGAACCGAGTACACCTACAACTATGCCAATCAACTAGTGAAGGTCTTAGATCCGGAGGGCAAGGTCAAAGGGGTGGCGTTTACAACTCAATACCTGTATAACCAGTATGGCGAAAAAACCAAGCAAACCGATGCAGTTAATAACCCGACAAGCTTTACTTACAATAGTGTTGGCAAGCTTTTGACGGTTACAGACGCCTTGAGCGTTGGAGTTGTTACCAGTTTGATAATGCCGGCAATAAGCTTACCATGACCAATGGTAAAGAGAAAGTTACCTACAATGGTTATGTCAGCGGTAGTGTGCTGCAGACAGAGACTGATGCCTTAAGCAAAGTCACAACTTATAAATATGACCTGGCGGGGAATGTCGCTGACGTAATCGACCGTAATAGCAAAGAAACGATCATGACTTATGATTTAGGGAATAGGCTCTTGTCCAAATCAGTGACTCAAACCGGCGACTCGGTAAGTTATACCTATGATAATAGCGGAAATCGGGCTACGATGACGGATGTTTCAGGAGTATCTTCTTACTCGTATGATGCCAATAACAGGCTGTTGAATGTAGCTAAAGGCGGAACCAACCAAATAACCTATACCTATGACAAAGCCGGAAATGCCCTGACCGTTGTCGACAGCAAAGGGTTTACCACGACCTATACCTATGATACAGCCAATAGGATGGGGACCGTGAAGTATACCGTCAACGGCAGTGATAAGACGACAACCTACACCTATGACGTGAATGGCAATCGACAAGCCATTGCCTATCCCAGCGGTATCACAGAGAGCTATCAGTATGATAAGAACAACAGACTTCTGACTCTGACCAATACTGCGCCGTCAGGTACCGTATCAAATTACCAATATACCTATTATGACAATGGTCTGCAAAAAACCAAACTAGATAACTATGGAACCACCACCTATACGTATGATGGGGATGGCAGAATCCAACAAGTTACAGGACCGGGTAAAACGACTGTCTATGCTTATGACAAGGCAGGCAACAGGCAAAGTTTGGATGAGACGTATACCTCCGAGCAGTTCAGCGGCTATATCGACCAAGCAAGTCAAACTAACATCAAATATTCGATTAAGCACAGCGATTATGTTTATGCCGATACCAATGCGCTGATGCAGGTGACGGAGACAATGAAGAACTCTGACGGAACGGAAGTGTTGCGCAGAATAACCAATAACCAGTTTGATAACAACGGGAATCAAGTAGCTCAGGAATCAGAGTATTTACAAGCCTATAACGCTGCAGTGGGTGAGGTAATAAACGCCATTAATTATGGCGACAGCTCGACAACCTTTGATAATAATCTGGAGAGAATGGAGAACACCTATGACGGATTCAACAGATTAACTAAGGTTGATGCAATAAAATCGGGCAGCAGAGTGACCAGTGAATTCACGTATAATGGGGAGGATTTAAGAGTTAAAAAGGTCGTCAAGAAATCGACGAATAATTATGCCCCTGAAGAAACCAATTATTTGTATAACCGACAGTATGTCATCTTAGAAACGGACGGTGGCAGTAATGTCAAGGTAAGATATCTATTAGGAATAAATTACCTCGGCAGGGTCGATGGAAGTAACAAACTGTCCTATTTCCTGTATAATGGTCATGGGGATGTCATCCAGACGATTGCTGAAAATGGAACCGTTGAGAACCAGTATGATTATGATATCTTCGGCAATCCTACACTAACGATTGAGCCGCAATATTCAAGTGCCATAAGGTATGCAGGTGAGTTTTATGACAGTGAATCAGGTTTGTACTACCTGAGGGCTAGATATTATAATCCAATGACAGCAAGATTTTTAAGTGAGGATACGTATACTGGAAAGCCGAATGATCCGTTGAGTTTAAATTTGTATACGTATTGCGTTAATAATCCGATCCTGTTTAGTGATCCGTCGGGGCACGTAAATGTATACGGTGCTTCAATTGATATTCAAAATGCACAAAAAATAATGGGAACTAATAGCGGATACACATTTGTGGATACATCTAAAGTATCCGTAAATCCTTCAGACATAAGATCGACTGATATAATCGTAGGTGGCGAAAAAGCAGGTGGAGGTGTATCGAGTAATCCTAACGGAGCAGTTAGATTATTGGGGAATGATGCTGCTGCAACGGCACAGGCAATCAGTAACTACAGCCCCACAAATACCAAAGTTTATGGTGCACCAACAGATATTCAAAGTGCAAAATCCATATTGGGGGATAAAGGATACACGTATATTGATACAACTACAGCTAAATCATTAATTATAAATTCTGATGATTTAATTGTAGGTGGAACCTCTGCGGGTGGAGGAGTAGGAGCGAATGTAAATGCTAACGGTGCGACAAGACTAGCCGGGGTGGATTCAAATGCAACAGCAGTTGAAATCCAGGACTACAAATCTCAGGGGACGATTAAAGCTGGGATAGGTAATTATTCAATACAGGATGTGGGTGTACGTAGTTATACTGTCAAATCAGGAGATACATTATGGGACATTGCTCAAACCTATGGTACATCTGTTGAAGCGATTACAAACGCTAATGGGATTTCTGATCCTGAAAACACCTTTATCCATCCTGGTCAGGGGCTTGTCATACCCAATGGAGTGATTGGTATTGACGCTGGTGATGATTATGATGACCAGTATGACGATTTGTATGATAGAAATGTAAAGGAGCGAGGGCGGTCAAGTGACGCTAAAAAGAGAGAGGCAAGACAAATTGATGATGCGTGGGGTAAAGACAGGGCTACTCGTGAGGAACAATCAAGAGAACTACATGACGCAAAACAAGGCGGTAGAAATGATGACAATCAGTCTTATAATGACTTGAAAAATGGAAACTTCAGAGACAAAATTAGTGAAATTACAGGTTTAACAGGTGGAGCATTATCTATCTACTTAATTCTTTCTGAAGGGTCAAGGTTATTCCCACCCAGAAACTTAGTGCCAGTACCGTAAGGGAGATTTAACTGAGTGAATGGTCTGTGTATAGGCGTTCACTCGGTTCCCCAATAATTGGGCAGAAGGAGTATAAGATGACATCAGAAAAATATTATGAGAAAGCAGAAATTTATTACATTAATAGTCAATATGAAAAGGCATTAAGTTATTTCAAAAAGTCTTATGAATTGAAGGAGTCAAATGACTGTTTGAATTATATTGGTTGTTGTTACCTAGAACTTAATAATCATATTTCAGCCATTAGTACTTTTAGAAAGCTCAACAAAAACAACCCTGGATGGGAAAGACCTCTTTTTAACCTTGGAAGAGTTTATCTGAAAACAGAAAACTTTAAACAAGCTTTATCGTATTTTCAAAAAGCAATTTTATTAAACCCTGATAACGCAGATACATATTATTATTTAGGTGTTTATTACGATAAGATTAAAGAATACGAAAGAGCAAAAACCTATTATGAAAAATCATTGTTTATTGATAATAAGCAGTCTGAAACACACTTAAATTTAGGTATGTGTTATTTCAGATTGGATGATTATGAAAATGCTCTTAAAGAATTTAATCTTGCATACGACTATGACAATAATTGCATAGATGCCATTAAAAACCAAGGTTTAGTTTTCCTCGCTAGGAAAGACTACGTTGATGCTCTAAAGAAGTTTCTCTTCATGTCCGAAGTAGAACCCGATAACATTGAAAATATGTTGGATATCGCATTCTGTTACTACAGAATCAAAAATATGGAAAATGCTCGTGAATGGATTAATCGCATAACAAAAGTTGATGCCAATAACGAAGAAGCAAATAAGTTATTAAAAGCAATTATTCGTAGGTCTTCAGTTTCTGATTGAAATACCAAACCTCAAGGTATTTTTCTAAATGTTCTCATGAGGTTCTTCTCTTGTTATAAGTGACCGTGGTTTGGTCAGCCTGGTAATAATAAACTAACCGCATAATAATAATAATAATTCTGCAGTAATTTTCCCCGTACAACGATTCAAGCAAACCGATGTAGCACAAGGGTCCAGAGAAAAGGCAACTGGGCCCATTTTCTATTGCAGTGAATTCAGCAGTATCTCTGAAGCGAGCAGTGTTCCATACTCTTGCCTTTGTGATAATATGGTGGTAGATGTTGGAAAGACAGCTGCCGTCACCTATAAAGCAACTATAGTTTCACACCTTAGAGGACGAGTGAAGCTCACAATGGTAATATGCATGTGCTCGGTTTCTTTACAGACCGCCCAACATTATCAGAACAGAGAAATTACGTTTGGAATGACTTAAATAATAGTATGTTAGAATATAAAAGATCAATTGGTCTAGTATCTGACGGAGGGACACCATTTCTTACTGATGCAGAAGTAGAGTTTAATAAGGATATGGCTGATACTATGGTCTATGGAAATGTTTCAATGCTTGGGGGTGCAGCGTTAGGAGCGGCTGGAAAATTTATTAACCCAATTATAAGTAAAATAGGAGGTTTTTTTGGTAAGGGGGGGAGTGAAGCTTATCAAGGCTTTAGAAATACTAGCGCTGATTTTGTGAATGGTACAAAACTTACGAAGCACTTTGGTGATCATGCAGATGACTTCGGATTTGCGATGGAAGATGAATATTTACAAGGTGCAAGAAATTTCTTTGAAAAATCTCCTACAAAAACAATGCAAGGGTTTACGTCTGAGGGAGGAACATATTTCCAATATGATACTGCAACTAATGAATTTGGGATTATTAATCAATACGGTGGTATATCGACATATTATAAACCAGTTGAGGGACTGAAATATTGGAACCAACAAATGGAAAGTTATATGCCGAAGTAAGGAGAATGCATGTGGAAAAATTACAGTGCCCATGTTGTGGCTATTATTCGATAAAGAGCGAAGATGAAGTTATAGTAGATATTTGTGAAATCTGCTTATGGCAATATGATCTTGTAGCTCACAAGAATCCAGACATTAGCATAGGCCCAAATAAAATATCTTTAAATGAAGCAAGATATAACTACAAAACAATTGGTGTATCCAAGATAAAATATAAAGATAAAAATTTAAATAGAGATCCGTTTCCTGAAGAACTTATAGAGGCTAATGAATCTAAGGATTAGTGATAGCGGTCTCTCTGCACCAACTATTCCAAAAAACTGTATGATAATATGGTTGTAGATGTTGGAAAGACAGATACCACCTCTTAAAGAGTAAGTACAGTTTCATACCTAAGGGGACGGTTGAAGCTAGTGAACTAAGGCAGGCTTCCCAAGCGGCATTTAGAGCGGCGGACAATGTGGGTGACTTCACAGTCTCGAACAAGCATTTGATGGATGCTGGTGGACGATGGCAGAAATTCGTAACCAATAGCAAAAGTCAGGTAAATAAATGGGTTGAGGAAGGCTTGCGTTCTGGAAAAGCTCAGTTTCTGCCCAATAATCAGGATGGTTCATATAAGATTATCACCGATTTAGGTGAAACAATTGGGACTAGAGGGGAGACTAAAATACAAACCATCGTAGGAGGGGATGGAATGATATGGACATCGTATCCAATAAAATAATAATCTTGTTTAAGATTGACTCAAATAGAGTGGTGAACAAGGAACTCATTACAACTAAAAACTACAAGGTACTCGCTGATGTAGAGGGCTTATTAGAAATTCGCCTAAATGATATGATGTTTTTTCAAGAGGATTATATCTTACTACTTGAATTTGGTATATTTCTTACTAATTGGATTAGCAAAGTAAAAAGAGGCATTTATGAAGACTTCAAATACGAGACAATGGACTATAGTGAAAGCCCTTTACTAGTTTTTCAAAGACAAGAAAGTAGTTACTGGAAAATACATTCTGACTGGCAGAAAATTAGGGTCGAAGAAGAGTTCAGTTTGGAGGAATTATTAAAGGGAACTGAGGCGTTTGTAAGCGAACTAAACGAGCAATTAGAAAAAATATATAAAATCTCCATGGCCGCTTACCTTTAGTGATGAACATAAAATGTAGAAGTCAACAACAGTGTGTTTGAAAAATCTCTGCAAATGCCACTGCTATTAGAATAATAGCCATGTATATGTATATATGCCAAATATTTCATCTGACGGACGAAAAAAGCTGACTACATAATAATAATTCTGCAGCAAGATATTCAGTACAACGATTCTAACAGATTGATGAAGAAAAAGGGTCCAGCGAAAAGTCAGCTGGACCCTTTTTCTTTTGCAGTGACTTCAGCCGAATTTTGCAGCGAGCATGTCTATTGATGGCACTTTCAAAGCGCAAAAAAATGGGGAAGGGTTGTCCACATTGTGAGGCCAGCTCTTCCCCTTGGTTGTCGCTCGCAACTGTCTCCACGATCTCTAGTACCTCGTAGGTATCCTTTTCCGCGATGACGTGGATGCACCGCACGTCACTAGGCGTGAAGCCTCCAGAACGACGAAATTATGGGCACACCATCGCAGCAGATAAGCCCAAGAGATAATATACATTATCTCTTGAGTTCTTGTGTAACTGTGATAGAGTGATTTTATAAAAGCCTTATGATCTACGGGTTCCAGACAATACGCCCGCAGCCGTT
>NZ_JYNH01000157.1 GCF_000960765.1 Desulfosporosinus sp. I2
AGCCGTGTCAAGGGCTCCCTGGCCACTCCGGTTGGAAAGGACGGCCTTCGCCCTGACAAGAGCCACCGCCGTTTTTACCTGTACCTTATTAATAAGGTTTTGCATAGAAAAATCCTCCTTCAATATGTTTGATAAAAGCAGTGTACAAAACACTGCTTTTTCAGATTTCTGCCTGGGCTACTTGTAGTAACCGATAATCAGGTTCAGGGTCGCCGAGCCGAGTACGGCACCGATACAGGACACAATGGCAACCACAATACGGTTGTTCCACTTTTTCGTGTCCATCTCGTCGGCGGCGCTGCGGCGGATGAAGAAATAGATGATCAGCAGGCCCGCCACCACTGGAGCCAGCACCATCAGCCAGGTGGTGACATCGCCGATCAGCTTTTCCGTCCCCGTGACAATCTTGCTGCCCTGAACGCCGTCAGCGGCGTAAACCGGCACCGCCATCATCGACGTTGCCGCTAAGACGGCAGCGACGGAGGTCCGGACTTTCTTTAAAAGTCCTTGCGGCCTTTTTTATTGCGTTTTTCAGTTCCATAAAATCCTCCTTTCCTCAATCCATATCCGCTTCACTGACCACTGATTGGCCTTTACCCTCCGCGGCCTTTTGCTGGAGCTTGCGCATGATGTCCTTTTGATAGTAGACCCAGATATTCCACAGAGCGATTTCCTTGCCCACGTCGGTGATGACCGGGCGTTTCTGCTCCCGTTCCACCCGCAGCTTCCGGTTATGCTCCTTATCCCCCAGGCCCAGCATTTTGTTAAAATACCACTCCGACAGGTCGGGGGAAAACATGATGGCGGGATGGGTCCGGGACGTGACGATCTGGTAGGGACGGGAAACCCGCCGCACTTCGTCCACATTCAAAAGCTTGCGCTCAATCAGGCTGATGCTGTGGGAGCTTGACGGGGTGGTGTTCTTTGCATGATTGGCCGATAGCTGATAGCTGGAAACGGTATAGGTCCCCAGCTTTTCGCTGATCTCCCGCAGGGTGTCCATGTCATCAGCCTGTAGATAAACCCAGGTCTGGCAGTTGGCCTTGATGGTATCCGAGATGTTCTCATCGTATTTTTCTTTCAGTTGGGAGAAGGACTGAATAAACAGGTTGAACCGCATCCCGCGCCCGCCGCCGACTGTGAGTTTGTTCGTAAAATCACTTATGGTGGTGAAATTTCCGAATTCGTCCAGCATGAAGTTGACCCGCTGCTTGAGCCGTCCACCTCTTGTATCTGCCAGATTCGCCAAAAGCTCATACTGCTGCGACACGATGAGGGAGGCCACTGGATAAAAGGTGGTCTTTTCGTCCGGCAATATGATGAACAATGCCTGCTTTTCCTGCCCGATGTCCTGCAATTCAAAATCGCTGGTATGGGTGATGGAATAGATGGATCTTGAAGTGAACAATCTGAGGGTTGTCAAGGCGGAGGTGTAGAAGCTGCCCCTTGTCCTTGACGGCGCTACATCGGAAATGGAAAGCAGCGCCTTGGCGGGATGTGAGGGTGGAAGTTTTTTGACGTACTCTAAGAGGGGCATTTTGTTTCCGATCATCTTCACCATTTCGGCGATAAACCAGTAGACATTGGTGAGGTTCTGGTAATCGGGCCGGCGTTTGTTATCGCACACCACGCAGAGGATGGCAGCGGCAATGATGGAGCATTCGCCGTTTGTCCAGATTTTTTCGCCTTCCGGCTTGCCGACAAAGTTGTTGGTCAGATCCCAGGCCAGCATTTCCGCCCTGTCGGTGTCGTCATGGTTGACCGCATTGATAATTGGCTGCAACAGATTGTATCGCATACTTTTGGCAGGAGTTTTAAAATCCAGCACCAGCACCCGGTAGCCGAGTTTTTCGAGAAATTCCGCGGTGTAGTCGTACAACTCCGCTTTCGGGTCACTGACCACTATGGATTCCCCGGCCAATCCTAGGGTGCAGATGGACTGCACCACCAGGTTGCGGGTTTTGCCGCTGCGGGTGGCACCGATACACAGCAGATGGCTGTCCTCGCCTACATAATAGATGTGCTCGTTATCGCCCTCCTTTTTCATGCCAATCACAACGCCGCCCTCGCGTAAAGCAAAGGCGGCGTCTTCATCGGTATCCGGTTTTGGTTTAGGGATTGTCTTGGGATGAAATATCGTCCTCAACCTCCTTTTCTGTCCTTCTTGTTTTTCAGGAAGTCTATATTATCATAACCGCCTTTGATAAGCGCCTTGATAACCTTGTTGTGGGGATTTAAGGCAAAGCTTGCAAAGGCTTTGTCCTTTTCGGCGTCTTTGAGCCATCGCGCCGAGCCGTGCTGGTACTGTCCCACCGCAACGGGCGTCTTGATATCCGGGGTAATTTCCGTCAAATCCGACTGATAGGGCCGCAGGTTGGTGAGAAAGTACATCACCGCCAGAATCAGCATGAAGCCCTGCAAGCAAAGATAAAGAAGAAAATGTTGTTTGCTTGAAAAAAGACTGACAAGGCATTCACCGATGGGCAGCAGCTTCAATACCGTCATCTGCCTTGACAGCAGCCCATGAATGGCGGTTGAGAAAAAGAGATTGACAAAACCGCCGGTCAAAACTATCAGGGAGCAGATTATCAGTTTGGGTCTTGTTTTCATAGCGTCATCTCCAGGTCCTGATCCTGTTCGTTTATCAGCGTTTCAGCGACTTCATTTTTTACAGGTGTGTTTTCAAGCCACTGCTTTAAGCTTTCCGGCCTGACAATGCCAAGAAAATCCGCGCGTTCCCAACGGCATTCCTGTCCTGAAAACAGGCTTTTGGCATAAACCGCCTGGCCTCTTGCCCCAAAGGTACAGCCAAAACCGTTATAGGCGATCCATAAGCTGTTTTCAGCCGTGCGGCGGCTGGTCATCAGCGCTTCGGGATTCAGCACCAAAATTTTGTCCTCGTAATCCATTTCATTGCTCCTGAGAATGCAATCCTCTGTATCGAGGGCCTTGTTTTCCTGTCTTATCTTCAACCCCTCCTCCATATGATGATCTAGAACATAAACGATGGGAATATTCAGTTTTGTCGCCAGATCAATCTCACCCTGCATACCTTGCGTAATTTCATCCCCGCAGCACCACATTTCATCGCACCGCCTCAAAAGCGCAAGTCCCATTTTTAAGCCCTTTTCCCGCTGTTCGGGAATGTTATCCTGAAGGTAGGCGGTAAATATGGCATGGGGAGCAAGGGGGACGGCATCGCATCCCGCGGCATATTCGCAGTATCGGTTCGCTTTTTTGATGTTTTCCTCCACCACTCCCCGCAAAGGGGAGCAGATATAAACCAGCTTCAATGAAAATCACCTCACAGTTCCAGTTCAAATTCGATCTCGTTGAAGGTTTCAAAACCCGTATCGTATTCCGCGTCGTCAAGCTGCTTCAAGGCTTCCTGCCTTGCGATAAACTCCGGGTCGGTGACCAGTCCCTGCCGGACCAGCTCGTCTCCCACCAGGGAAGTAGAAAGCTCATCAGTAAAGCACAGGTTTTCACCCTCCGGTTCACCCCTAGCGGCAACCGCTTCGGGCAGTATTTTTTCAGCGTCCGCCTTTGACATCATAATGCCCTTGCTTTTGTCGCCCACAATCTCATAGATGCCAAAAGCTATTTCACCACAGGTGATGATATTGCCCCATAGGTTAGCGTTGGGCCTGCTTTCCGGCATGGATTCCGCCTCCCTCCGCATACGGCATAAAGGCGACAATGCTCAGATAATCCTCGCCCAGCCGCAAAATCAAATCGTCCTGATGCTTTAACACCGTATCCACCGTACTTTCGGGGCAGTATTTCAACAAATCCTCCACATACTGCCCCACCTCAAGACCAATGGGCTTTTTCAAGTACTGTTCGTCCGTCATATTCTCCAGCCGTTTGTTCAAGTCATTCTTATAGGCCAAAAACCTCGCTATGGCAATGGTCTGATTTCTTTTGCTGCCCATGCGTCACCCTCCAATCTCCGCATCCATGTCCTGTCGGAATTCGCCTTCAAAATCAAAGTCGTAGTCCCTGTTTTGCAGTTCGGGTACAACTTCCTCGATTTTCTCAATCATCCTGCCCAGCTCAAGCATTTCGTCATTGTTGAGATACTCGTTTTTAATGGACAGTTTTACCAGATTGGAGTGCAGGACCATCAGCTCGGTTTCGGTAAACAGAGCCTTTTCGTCCACCAGTCCGCTTCGTTTTGCAAAGTCCTGTCCGGCAAATTCCTTATTGTAGAAAAACTGCCGTTGAATGATCTGGTCAGTTTCCGGCACAGTCCGGTAGGTGGAAAACACATAGCCGAAAAGGTGGTGCTGTTTGCAGGTCATGGTTACGCCGTTATAATCGGCCAGCTTGTAGGAGCCGTTGGGAAGCTTTTCATTGTCCTCGGTATAGGGGCACTCGGAACAGATACCGGCTCTGACCGCCGTGACTTTCGCCGTATCGTTGATGAGGTTCAAAACCTTGTCCTTGACTGCTACAAAAGGATTTTTCTCAATGGTGTCGGCTTTGGTGTAAAAGGCGATGAGCTGCTTTTTATAGTAGATGTGGGCCAGGTAGTCGGAGGAATCGGAACGCCTCACCTCAAATCCCTGCCTGGAAAGTTGCTCAAAAAACTGCTTATAAAAATCAATCTTGCTTCGCATAGTCACACCTCCAATTCGTTTTCCTGTTCCTGCTCAGGCTCCGATTCTTGCGGATGCATGTCACAACAAGCTTTTCAAGCCTTTGGGTCATATCTTTCAAGTTCGTATAGCCCAGTTTCTGCACCCGCCCGATAAACGCTCTAAAAAGCGGTTCGCTCAATTCTTTCATGGCAAGTATCACTCCTTTCGCAATTGCTCTCGCATTTTTTCACGTTTTAAAAAAATAAAAATACCCCGGCTTCTCTAGCCAGGGCATATATTGTATAAAAATTTATCGTTCCAGTTCTTCTTCATTTGTCTGATCAGCCGTTAGCTCTCTTTGCTCTGTTTTCTGCATGATGAAAGGTTGTATGGTATTGTAAAAAGCTTCCGCGTTATCAATCTGGCTTTTTGCTT
The DNA here is from genome assembly GCF_000960765.1 of Desulfosporosinus sp. I2. Classification (GTDB taxonomy): domain Bacteria; phylum Bacillota; class Desulfitobacteriia; order Desulfitobacteriales; family Desulfitobacteriaceae; genus Desulfosporosinus. The sequence continues at coordinate 5,019 of NZ_JYNH01000157.1, forward strand.
CTTCCTGGCTGATTTGTATAAAATCATCATAGTCGCTTTTCTCTCTGAGCCTGCTGGCATCCCCAATCATGCTGGAGTAGGTGGAATCAAAAACACCGGTTTTAATATAGTCCTTTCGAAAATTTGCAATAACTGCAGAGTGTTTTTTAAAATCCATACCGTCGAGAATCAATAAGGCGCGAATGGTGTGGAACATGGAGTAATAAGCCCTGTTTATACAGGCTAAAAAATGACCGGCACTAAAATCATGTTTTGCTGTTTCTAAATCCTCTTTAGCCTTTTGCAGCCTATACCGTGATAATTCTTCTTTACTATAATCAGGCATTAACTACAACTCCCTCGTTTTGCACGTTTGCATAGAAAGGCAATACATTCTTCCAGTTTTGAAAATGATTATAGTCCTTTACTATGACGGATAGGACAACATCATAGTGTAGTTCTAAATCATTACAGTATTTCCACAGCTCCTGTTCAAAAAGTTTAGTTGTATGATCGTCGCCATTGACAAGGACCATGACATCAATGTCCGACCATTCTTCATAATCGCCACGCGCATAGGAACCGTATAGTATAACTTTAACAAGTTTATCGCTTGCAATTTCTTTCGCTTTATTTGCCAATAGGGCAACTATTATATTGATAGTTGTTGGCGTGTGCATTTTTGAGTCCCCCATTTCTATCAAATCGGATACTTTCCAAAGCTCATATTAATCTATCTTCTTCAGTATAGAGCAACACTTCCTCACCGTAAATTCTTTTTAAGAAGCTTTCACTCAAAGCACTGGTTGTCAGCAGATCAACATGGACATCTCCAGATGAGATAGCTTTGTCGCCATCTTGACCATTCCTTCTTTCGCATAGAAGATATTCTTACAATTATTATACATTGCCATGTTTTTACAGTAAAGGTTTGCCGTACAAAGTCCATGGCATAATTGATTCCCAGCCAGATTGTTCCGGTTTATGCACATCTTCTTTACCCAGAGTCTTTCTCCAAAAGTTTCTTAACATAATCGTTCTCCTCTAACTATAAAAGGTTTCCAGGATTTTCACGGTTACCGTTCCAGGCCCCTGTCCTTATGCTGCAAGTACCATTCCTTTTTTGCCGTTTTGGAAAGCTCGGTGCTCATGGCTTTCTGCTTGTCGTCATATTCCGTATCAAGGCTTACGATGTTCTGTTCCAGCATCATCAGGATTTCACAGATCATCTGCTCGGTATAGTAATGCTTCCTAGCCTCGGTGTACTCCATATGGGACAATTCCCGTTCCTTGTTCAGCATGGCTTTGATCACACCCAGCAGCTTGTTGGCAATCAGCTTTTCCGCTTCCTTGACTGCCTTTTGCCGGTACTTTTCGGTATTCTCCGGGTCGGTGTTGTAGAGCATGGCCAGGGCGCACTTGCTGTCCGCGTAATCGTCGATCAGACTGCGGATATACTCGTTGCCGTTTTTCAGTTGGTCAACAAAGGCGTGCACCTCGGCTTTGACTTCTTCGGGCAGGAGCTTGTAATACAGGCGGCCTTTCTTCGGCATTTTATTTTTCAGGTCGAACAGTTTGACAATCAGCGGAGATAAATCGGTGTCTCCGAGGATGCCGTCCAGGGAAGCCGCGCCCAACTCGTCCGCGTCAATCCGTCCCACCAGCTCCTTTAACCGTTTGTATTCCTTAGGATGGGCCGCCCTAACGTACTCATCAAATTCGGATACCAATTCATCGGTGACGGCCTTGATGTCGCCTTTGGCTTTGTCCTTCACCCTGCAATACTGCTCGATCTTATCCGCAAAGGTTTCCTTGATGAGCTGGATGCGGATGCTGTCGGGGATTTTGGGGTGGACGTAGTTTTTCATCACCCTCTGGTTTTTGTCCCAAAAGACGACGTGGCTATGGGGATGGATGCTCTCGTTGTGGTGGGCGCATACCCAGGACAGGTTTTTTATGCTGATGCCGTTTTTTTGTGCCAGGGTTTGGATATGCCGCTCGATGTACTGCTCCCATGCCTTGTGGTCGTTCAGCCCCAATTCCATGGCGGTTTCAGGAGCAAAGGAAATGATGCTGCGGAAGATGTTGACCTTCTTGTAGGAAAGCTCCCGGACTTCCCTGGCGACTTCCTGCCAGGTTTCAAACTCCGCCAGCTCGCCGGGGGAAAGATTGCCGAACAATCCATGCCGCATTCCCTCGTTTTTGGTAGCGCCGGGACGGGTGGCGATATAGCCGATATGGGCATAGTTGCATTTGGGGGTTTTTCGGTAATTGGGATTTCTAAACCGCTGCTTATACATCAAAATCGACATAGGCCGGGGTCCCTCCCTTTAGCTCGGTGACCGCCTTTTTCATTTCCTCGTCATCCAGAAAGGCTTTGAGGGCGTCGCCGCTTTTCAGGTTGGCATAGGCCAGAGCGCGTTTCCGGGCCAGGCGTTCGATTTTTTCAAAGGAGGAATAGCGGTCGGTATCGATGAGGTCGGCAATTAGAGCAATATTGGCATAGTAGCCTGCCGCCGATATGATGGTCATGCGGTTGATCATCCCGGCCAGGCGATTGCCCAGCGCCTTGATGGATACGTCGATTTCCTGGTGGATAATAGCGGTGATGAGGTCGATGTTTTCCTCGTAGCTTTCAATCGCCAGGCCCTTTTCTATATACTTGCGGATTTGCTCGTTGCGGGAAATATGCTCCCGGTCCGCCTTTTTATCAATTTCATCGCACATATTTTTTGTAAGATAGATGGACGTGGTGATTTTTTCGACCTGTTGTTTACCGGCTTTTGCCATACAACCACTCCTTTCGCCCCTTAACAGCCGTTTAAAGCTCCCATTCATCTTCCTCCTGAGCGTCCGGTTCTAAAAAATCAAACTCATCCAGGTCTGATTCATCAAAATCCGAAATGTCTGCATGAAAATCTGCTTTATCCTCCCCGAGCGCCTTATTGTTATTCAGGGGAATAGCATCGTAGCTTACACCCCTAGAGGGCTGCGGCATACCCTCCTTCTCGGCCATTGAGTGATATTGGCTATTGGCAACAATAATATGGTCCAGTACACTGATCTGGAGCGGCGCAAAAATGGATATCAGTCTTTCGGTGATATCCCTGTCCTGAATTGACGGAATCCGACTTCCCCCAGGATGATTGTGTGCCAGGAGGATGGACGTGCAATCGCAGTCAAGGGCCGCTTTCAAGATCATTCTCGGATAAACTGCTGCTTCTCCGATGCTTCCCTCGGAGAAGATCCTGGTCTCGATGATGTTGTTGCCGGTATCCAGAAAAGCAGCCATAAACTTCTCCCTATCCTTAATGCCGCCCAATAAGGATGCAAAGTATTCTCCCGCCACCTTTGAGGAATCAAGTACCAGCTTGTTTTCATTCTCCTGTAGCTTGAGAAGCCGATAAATAGAGATAAATTCGTTCAGGACATGGATTTTTTCAAGCTGCTGTTTATTAGGGTCGATGGTATTGGGATGCTCCAGCACATTGAAGAGATTGTTTTCAGCCGCATATTTTTTCAACTTGCTTTCGGCAATTCCCGTAAGGCGAGTGATACCTTTTATGAAGCTGGAGGCGTGAGCCTCATCATAGTTTTTCTTCACGGTTTTGCACTCCCTCCCGGCTTTTCAAGCTTTTGTAAATCAGGTACTGCTTCTTCTCCCATTCCAAACAGCACCATTCTGACCGCCTTCAGCTTTTCAAAAACATCTTCTGAAAAACCGAAAGTCTCAAGGTTTCTGAAAAACCCATTGGCTCCGTAATCTTGGAGGCCTCTGTTGATTTGTTCCGTGATATCCGAATCAACTTCAAAGAGCTTCTCTAAAAGCCGGGAAGCTCTTTCATAGTCTTTTTGCTTTATTGCAAATTCTTGTTTCATCATCGTGAAAACTCCTTTGGTTTATTCGATTTTTACGCCATAGGCAAACAACACCGGCCTCATCCCCAGCCCGCCTGTTTCCACAGGCTTCATACAATACTTCCACAGCTTCGGGTGCGTCACTTTCAACCGTTGAAATCGGTTCGGCTCTTTCTCAAGATGGCATCCAAAGCCGCAGAAGACGCAGCCGGTACGCTTGCATAGGGTTGTTTCCAGTAGGGGCGGGTCAAATAAAGAAAGCTGCCCGCTTGCTGGTACGACTTCGCCGTAGCATTTAGCAATGGGCAGCTTTTCTATGACGATATACTGTAAAACATCCTGCTCCGTCCAGATGGAGATGGGGCGGGATTGGGGCCGCTTCAACTTGAAGGCGTTGCAGCCGTCTTTCAGATAATTCTGTTCCCGGCGTTTGCTCTCAGCCGCTATAATACCGAGAATGGGAAACACGCCGTTTTTCTTTTCAAACGATTTCAGCGGCGATTTCTTCATTACTCCGCAGCAGTCCGCGCTGATTTTAATTCCGCTGTCAATGAGATAATGCCACTTTTGCGGGAGCTTAAAACTGGTTGGCCGTCCGCTGACGCAGATCCCGTTAATCACTTTATTGCGAATCGCCTCATTGTCCGGCGAACGCTGCAGCCGGTGGATATAGTCGGCATACTCCTTGGAGATAATGGGATAGCCGTATTTCTGCAAGACTTCCTTAAAAGGGACTTTAGGTTTCAACCATTCCACGTTGGGCATCTGCTTTACATGCTCCCGCACTTCGGGATACTCCAGACCTGTATCACAAAACGCCGCCGTCATGGACGGATACAAGCGGCGGCAAATATCCAGGAGAACAGTGGAATCCTTGCCGCCGGAATAGCTTACATAGGTTCCGTAAAGGCCATAGTAATCCACCCACTCCCGGATTCTTTGCTCTGTTAATATTATCTTTGCTTCAAGCGGGAGACTCTGGCGCTGTACCAACTGCCAGCGTTCCATGAACACCGCCTTTCGCTTTAACAAAAAACTAACAATATATATAGGGTTTTAACAACGTTGCCGACACTGTCGGCAAGCCGTTTTGACGATTTGTTCAACAAATCTATTCCTGCCTTAACTGAAAAAAACGAGGGTCTTGCGACCTTCGTTTTTTTCGTTTCGGGCTTCCCCGAATGGGGAAGAGGTGTACCAATGAAAAGAAAATTAGTCAGGGTTCCAGTTCGTCCTCCGATTCTTCCTCCGGCTCGTCCCGTGCCTCGCTTTCAAATTCGGCTTCCAGAATGGAAACCCGCATGGCGTCCAGTTCCTTCGGACTTTTGCCTTTACGGGTCTCCGTCAGGTCCTGGTTGAAATCTTTGAGGTGGGGCCGGTGGATGGCGCAGGCATAGCCCTGTTCGCCGTATTTTTCGCAGTATTTTTCTGCCGCCACCTGTCCGTAATTGGGAGCCCGTTTTCCGTCCTTGTCCCTGGCGTTATAGTCGTTGTCCAGGGCAAAGACAATTTTTTTGATTTCAGGGTGGTCCTTCAGGTATCTCTCCAGGGCGCCGTCCCAGGTACAGCCGAGGGATATGCGGTGATCCTGCTTCCAGTCCAGACCGTGCATTTTGGCAAGGGTGGCATGGCTCATCAGGTCGATAGGGCTTTCGGAAACGATGACGGTATCGCTTTCGCCCTCCACATAGAAGGGGTAGCTCTTGTCGGAATTATCTTTATCCTGCTTAAAATTGCTTTCCGTGCGGGCCGCCCGCATGGAGCAGTATTTCGGGTTTTTGTCCGTGTCATAGCCGACAAACACACAGTTGCCGTATTTTACTTCCTGGTAGATTTTCCGTTCGTTCATAAGCTTGGAGACAACTTCCGGCGCAATTCCCCGGATGCTCACCAGATACCAGTAAGCCCGTTTGAAGTAGGCGGCCTTGTCGGGTAGGACAAGGGGACCTTTTTCTGCTTTTACGTAGGGGATACGCTCCCGGACATACGGCTCGTAGCTTTCACCAATTAGCTTTGCCACCGCTTCGGTAAAGGTTTTGCCGTCATACTTCATCACAAAATCAATGGCACCGCCCTTTGAATTAGAGGTCCAGTGGTAAAAGCGGTTGCTGTCCTTGAAGATGTAGAGACCGCCGGAATTTTGGGCATGGAAGGCTTTGCGCCCTCCCTTTTCCAGCTTGAAGCCATACTGCTGGGCAAGCTCCACCAGGCTGACCCGGTTGGCCTGTTCGATAGTCTAC
>NZ_JYNH01000158.1 GCF_000960765.1 Desulfosporosinus sp. I2
TCTTAAAGGGTGCCATTTCATCAGAAACGTTGTGTAGGTATAATTTTTAACGGGAACCTAGGTTATTTCTATCGTATTAACTGGAAATCACTTACTAAATAAAGAAGTGGAAGCTCTTAGGGGGTATTTTGTAGACGAGAATTGATGGTGAAAAAGAACTTGCTATGCTTTAATCGGTACTCCCTCTTTGTTAAAGTACTTCTTCCCGAAAAACAAACTAACATTCACTAAAGCGATCATGACAGGCACTTCGATGAGCGGACCGATGACTGCTGCAAACGCTGCTCCGGAGTTAATTCCAAACACTGCGACAGCAACAGCAATGGCCAGTTCAAAGTTATTGCTCGCTGCTGTAAAAGCTAAGGTGACCGTTTGAGCATAGGGAAGTCCTTGTCGCCAAGCCATATAGAAAGAGGCAAGATACATAATTACAAAGTAAATCAACAGAGGTATGGCAATTCTTACGACATCCAACGGTACAGTAACTATAGTCTGGCCTTTAAGAGAGAACATGATAATAATGGTAAAGAGCAAGGCGATGAGCGCAAGTGGGCTAATCTTGGGGATGAATTTTTTCTCGTACCACTCTTTTCCTTTGATAGGTAAAAGTATCAAGCGCGTTAGCATACCAGCAAAAAAGGAATTCCCAAATATAGAAGAACACTTTTGGCGATCTCCCAAATACTAATGTCAACTTTAATGCTCACTAGGCCGAGCCAACTAGGAAGGACGGTAAGAAAAATGTAAGCATAGATTGAATAGAAAATAACCTGGAAAACTGAATTCAAAGCCACTAACGCTGCAGCATACTCCGAATCTCCTTTTGCCAGACTGTTCCAGAGAATAACCATTGCGATACAACGGGCTAGGCCAATCATAATAAGTCCAGCCATATACTCTGGGTAATTATGCAAAAAAATTACAGCCAGAGCAAACATTAAAATAGGTCCTACAATCCAGTTTTGAATTAAAGATAAGGTCATGACTTTGCCATTTCTAAAGACACGTCCGATTTCCTCATATTTTACTTTTGCTAAAGGGGGATACATCATCACGATTAAGCCAATAGCAATAAGAATATTGCTTGTTCCGAGTTGAAATTGGTTTATGAAATTGGAAGTACCCGGGAATACATATCCGATCCCAACACCGACGGCCATCGCCAAAAAGATCCACAAGGTTAAATAGCGATCCAATCTTGATAATTTACGACTTATTGACAATTCGACACTCATGCTTTATCAACTCCTTATAGTGTTATCTAATAAGTTATACGCAACCCTATTTCCTAAGTTATGCATCCTTTGACACGCGTCAGCCGTTCCTCGTCTTCTTTGACCTTGGGAAACATAGGCAAAAGTAAGGCTATCAGTGGATTTCTCATATTCAGTGAATAATAAGTCCATTGTCCCCCGCGACGTTCATTCACAAATCCAATTTGTCGAAGACGCCTCATATGTTGGGACACGCCCGGCTGGCTTATTTCAAACACTTCTGTTAAATCACAGACACATAACTCTCGCCCCTGAAGTAATGATAATATTCTCAACCGCGTTTTATCCCCAAGTACTTTAAATTCTTCAACCATTTCATCAAGACCCAGTGCAGTACTCAAGAGCTTACCTCCTTTCTGTTGAAATAATGTATTAAATACATCCCAGCAAACAGTCACTATGCCTACCGTTGTTCTATCATCGTCAATTGCTTATATAAGTATATTATTATATATTTACAAGAATTACAACTATAAATTCATTATTTGCGTGATAACAAGACATTATGCCTAATATGCTCACACAGGTTTGTTGTGGACTTGACAGTGACATTTAATGCCTCTTACAATTTAAGTAAGAGGCATTTCGTTGGGAGGAGATTTGCAGCTTCTAATTACCAGAGTCGCAGATCAACGCTCGGACAAATGCGCAAGGAAATATTATGGCTTGAGGGGCTGCAAGTCTAAAAGGGTGGATGTTCCTTGCTTGGTAAGTTGAATTAATTCAGAGCCATCGGCTGAGACGTAATTTTCATCGCCCTGGAATTTGACCTCTGCAAGATGACCGTCTGTAATGATACTGACTGTTTGGTTATCATAGACGACTATTTGCCCGTTAGCCCCAATCAGTGCTTTTACTTTTTCGTTAAAGGGGATAGAGCCATGCCATTCGGTTTTCAGTGAAGGATTCTCCTTGATCAATTCTAGGTCGGCTGTGGTCTTAATCTTTACGAGTTGATGATTGACTACTTCTCCGATATATACTCTTCCCTTTCTGACTCCTAAAATCCTATCGTTAGCATTTTTAGAAATGACTTGACGCTTTCCATCACTTAAGGCGACAACTTGTTGGACAGTCCCCACTTTACTGTCAATATAAAGTGTTGCGAAGCGATCAGAGATCGCCATATTATCGATATGCTCTTTGGCTTTGCTTAGGGTACTTACCGTTTTATTAATGTCAATTTCCATGAATTGCTGTTTCGTTTCCTTCGTGACAGTTAAGTACATCAGGTTGGTAGAGGTTGCAACTACAAATTTTTCAATCTTTCCTGCTGCTGAAATCTCTTCACTGCCACTCAGGGGATCAAATGGATTAATACGATCATCCGGAGCGAAATCTTCATCACTATTCGAGAGTTCCAGTGAATACAGTTCTGTAAGTTGTGGACTTCCATACCGTTTTTCATACTTTGGTTCTACAGGTACCTCTTTGGTCACAATTTTCGCATGGTTTGGATCTTCTGTTTTCGGCTCAATTGAAGGGGTTGAGGGTATAGACTTAAAGGGCACTTTAACAGTTGTCACCTGATTAGGGTTTTTCTTGGCATAAAAATAGAGTAAGATATTTCGATCGGGTAGCCATTGATATATTTGGACGCCTAATGTTTGATCAGTAGATGAGGGAGATTTCTTCTCAAAAACAACCTTTCCCTTTTTTAGGTTGAAGATTTTAAGTGTCCCATTGTCGGAATAAGCCAAGTAATCCTTAGCATAAGAAACTTGAATATTAGTAAGCTCAGAACCAGGAATGGTCGCTTTGAGTTGAGGAGCGATAGGTGGTTCACTATGCCCATCCATTGGTCCCATAACTTTCTGAATTTTGTTTTCCAGAAGGGTGTACCCTCCAAATTGAAAACAGAGTGAAACAAATATCCAAACTAATAGGATGCGCAGTTTCTTCTTCATCTGTAAATCCATCCTTTTAAGCAAAGTCACCAAAATCAATTCATTCGTTACCCTATTCTGGCATGACCACGATACCCGTTGGAAGGTAACGTTCACCAGCCCAATTCCAAAGCTTGTTAATCACTTTCTCATTATAAAAGAGTTCTGTAGAAGAACCGCCATCCAAGTTGGCAGCATTAACCGCATCATAATCTTTGAAGAGATTATAGAGGTCGCTCATTTTTGCACCCCAACTCCAGGTTGCTTGTCGACCATCAATTACAACAAGAATAATCGTCCCATCTGCTTTCTGTCCGATGGCAGTTCGTGGTGCAACTCCCCATGCTGAGTCTTGGAATACGCCCTTTTTTCCGTTCTGGATTAAGGTCGGCAAGAACGATACCGCTTCCTGAATGTTTTTCTTTTTAACGTCATCAGCTGTGATTTGTCCAACGATCAGGTTACCTTCCTTATCAAGGGCTACAATGTCTGTATTCTTGTTGCCTACATTATTATGTACGATTTCTCCATTATGGACGGTCAATCCGTCAGGAAAAGCTCCGTTACCTGCACCATTAGGGTCATAAAAACCTCCGCCATTTATGCCAGCAACAGCTCCTGTGTCTTTAACAAAGTCACTTACCCGTTCACCTGTAACCTCCAATTCTTTTGTCACAGCAACTTTTATCCGTTTTGGATCCTTTACTAGCATTACTTTGCCTTTAAATGCTTTACCTTTAATATCTTCAATCGTGATGCCCGCAGAGGCATCAGATACAGTACGCCGAATTGGTCCATTTGATGCAGAGTCTGTGTTATCATATTTGTTCACGATTTCACTAATTTCTCCATCCGAGAGAAACGCCTTAACAACCTGTGGATGTCTTGAAGAGAGAACGGAACCAACTGCTAAAGTTTTCGTTGCTTCAAATGGCCCCCAGAAAATGATAAAAGGCGCTAAGAGTATATCGAAAACTATATTGAACATAAAGAATGCAATAATCATTCTTAGACGCATTTTGCGCATTTTGCGTATTTTTCGTATTTCCTTCATGCTACCTCCATTAAATTTCGTTCGAAAAGAACTCTCTCACTCTCTAAGGAGTAACCACAAAAGCTGTGGGAACATAACGTTCCCCAAAAATGTTCCAAAGTTTATTCATGACTTTGCCTTGATAGACCATTTCTGAGGAAGAACCGCCATCGAGATTGACTGCATTCACGGCCTGATAATCCTCAAAGACTTGCATAAGGTCACTTAAGGTCGCCCCGATACTCCAAGCAGGTTGTCGTCCATCAATAACAACGAAAATAACGGTCCCGTCAGCCCTTTGTCCTATGCCAGACCGTGGAGCAATTCCCCAGCCACCGTCCCCTGAAATTACGGATTTCCCCTCTACGATAAGATTAGGCGCAAACGAAACAGCATCACGTATGTTTTGCGCTTCCAATTGATGGGCCGTCATCTTACCTAGGACCATTTTCCCCTGGTCATCAAATCCAACAATATTGACTTCTTTTTCTCCCACATTATTGTGGACCAGTTTCCCATCATGCACGGTTAACCCGTCTGGGAAAGCTCCGTTCCCTTTACCATTCGGGTCATAAAACCCTCCGGCATTAATTCCGGCAATGCCTCCCATATCTTTGACGAGCTCGCTGACCCTCTCTCCCGTAACCCCAATTTCTTTCGTAACGGCTAATTTAACTCGAGTAGGATCTTTGATCAACATCACTTTGCCTTTGAAATTTGGACCTGTGATATCTTCGACTGTGATTCCCGAGTCTGTATCGACAATCCCCTTAGTAGATCCAAGGGTTTGTTCCCCACTGTTCCCTTGAGATACATTGACGTTTTGACCTTCTTCTAAAGCGGGGTTTGCATCCGCTTGAGCACTGGTGAATGTCGCAAAGGCAATCAATCCTATCACCACAAAACTTAACAATGACCATTTAGCTGAAGCCTGTTTATGTTTTTTATTTCCAAGCATAATTAGTCTCTTCTTGATTTGTGAATTTGAACCGCACAAACTTGCCAAGCCCGCTATTCGTGGAGCAGTAGAATACGTCTCTGCCAGTTTGACGAGCGTATAGGCATAGTCTTTGGATTGCTCAGCATTAATTCGAGATGTGACTAAAGCATCACACGATATCTCCTGATCTTCCCGCATCCGGTAAAAAGCATACCAAATTAATGGATTAAACCAGTGGCTGATTATCAATACCTGGCTTAACCAATTTATCCATATGTCCTTACGTTTGAAATGGATTAGCTCATGTAAAAATATATGGTTGACCTGATCCGAACTAAATGTTTGCTCAATCCCAATGGGTAATAGTAACCTTGGGTGAATTATGCCTAATAAAGATGGGCTATTTACCTGCCTTGATTTATACAGAGGAATCTGCGATTTTATTTTTAATTCCACTTTGAGGTTATTGAACTCCGTGAGCAAGCTTTGGTCGGTCACCAAAGCTTGTCCAATGTTTTTAGAAAACCGTTTGTTAACAATGACGGTGAGACCCGTAAATATCAAGACCCCTAAGAACCATATGTAGGACATTAATTTATAAATAAACGGGAAGGAGGTCCATAAATTTACATTTTCATCACTTGGTCGCTGGGTTTCATGGCTCACAAACTCTTTGCTGGAATTGCTATCCCCGAAAGCGGTTTGATCCAAACCAGATTGTTTAGCTTCAACGATAGCGGAAGATGATTGTGTGGTTCGGTCAATGATCGCGACTATCATTTGTTGTATGTGGGAAGTGTCGAGGTAATTATACACACTTACGGGAGTATTAGGTGTCCATGGCAACACTAAACCGATGATCAAAACTGACCATAACGTATACTGAAAGCGTGCTCCCAGTTTATGTCTAAGTACAAATTTCACTCCAAGGAGAAGAAAGACGAAGATGCTGGCTTTGAGAGATGTCATCAGAACCCAGTTAAAAACGCTAAGATAATGCGCCTGTAAGTGAGTTAGCATTTTTAGTCTTTCCTTTCTTCAAGGAGCTGTTTAAGTTCTTCAATTTCGTCCTGTGAGAGTTTTTCCTCTTTAAGAAAGGTAACCAGCATAGGTTTTAGAGCTCCGCCAAAAACTCGAGTAAGAAAAGACTTACTCTCGACTTTGACACACTCTTCTTCCGTCACTAATGGTTTGTAGAGATATACTCTTCCGTCTTCTTGGTAAGCGAGTGCCCCTTTTTTCACTAACCTCCCGATTAAAGTCTTGATTGTGTTTGGTTTCCAATCTGTCGATTGTTCTAAGGCCTTAATGACCTCATTTGCAGTACAAGGAGCTGATTTCAACCAACATATTTTCATAACTTCCCATTCCGCATCTGATATATTCGGTATTTCTGGCAACTTTAACCCGCCTCTCCTATATAAGCATATTGTTCACATCTGTAGTTAGAATATTACATCTGTAAACAATCGTTGTCAAGGAAGATTCTGTCATTTTTATCTTTCTTAAAACCTATTTTTAATTTTGGTATTGCATAATAACCTGCAAATTCCACGACTCGTGCACAACCAAAAAACACCTTCCACAATAATGCGTAGAAGGTGTTTTTAATCCTTTCGGATTTAATGCGAAGTTTTTAGTTATGTGTTTTACCGAAGAAATATTTTACCTTCATCCCCATCGACATCTACTTTCCAGCCCTCTTTAATGACTCGCATGACTCCAGGTATATTCACCACAGCGGGAATGCCATATTCCCTAGCCACAATGGCCCCGTGGGATAAGAAACCTCCGGTTTCCATGATCACCGCACTGGCTTTTAAAAACAACGGCGTCCAACCTGGATCAGTGGATGGAGCTACCATAACGTCTCCCGGCTGCAATCTACTTCCTTCATCTGGATGACGGATCAACCGAGCTGTACCGGAGGCTCTTCCAGCAGCAACTGGAACACCTGTCAAAAAATTATCGGAAGACCTGAGAGCGGGCTCCGAATACTTAGGAGTGTCTCCCATAATAATATCCGGTGGTGCAATGGCCTCCATTTCACTCATGAAGATCTTTCGTTCGGCAACCAGTGCCCGGAGCCCGTCACCTTCCCATTCGCCGTTTAATATTGTAACCAGCTCAGGCCAGGTACAGAAGTAAATATCGCCTTGTTTTTCTATTATACCCCGTTCGCAAAAACGAGAACCCACCTCCTGGGCTATCATCCGGTAAGCCTCCATCAGTAGGGCCATCACTGATTTGGTCTTTTCTCGCACGGCCGCTCCTTCTTGAGCTTCCCTAATTAATTTTTTAATCGAACTATGCATACTAGATGGTACTTTATTTTCAATTTCCCGCCAAGCTTGTTCGAATTTTTCCTTTTGCTTTGCCTTCAATTTAGCCAGATCAGCAGTTTTTATTGTACTACGTATAATGTCCATCAGGTAAGAAGGATCTTCCTTCCACCTAGGGTTAATGATATCAAGCTCGTAGACTGCCCGGTGCCCGTATTTTTTTAAAAACTCACGGAAGGCCTGCTTAAAAGGTGATCGTCCAGGTAATTGCTCTTCCCAGCCCATCGGGTCAAAGTCTGGGCCGGTTAAAAATAGAATAGCATCATTATCCTGGCGAGCAATTTCGGCCAATTCTACAAGTTTGTAGCCGTGATCTGCGCTAGTTATGTCCGCCGTTCCACCAACCATTAAGCCATTGATAATCATCGGGGTCCCGTAAGCAAAATATTCCATTAGGATTTTAATTAGTCCCCCTATGGCGATAGAAGCCGCTCCGCTTAAAAAGGAGAACTCCCCAGCAAATCCTATGGAAATCTTACCAAGATCGTTATACAGTTGAATAAAATCCTTATCTGATAAATGCCTAAATCCATCTTTTGTTAGGTCGTTGATGGAACCTACAACCCGAGCATGAATTGCCAAGGCATTTTTTGTTGCCTCATTAACTAAATCGTTGTATTTTATTCCACGCTCTATTCGTTTCAAACCAATAAGACCTTCAAAAGGTTTTGGGTCCTTTAGCTCAATTTCCGGCTGGTGGCCTCCCCATCCAGCATTAAAGTCACGGGGCAATGACCCCATCGCATCATACATAGCCCATTGCAGCGCCGATAGATTACAATACAGACGACCGTTTAAAAACCTGGAGAATTGTAATCCTTCCGGCAAGGGATAATCGGTTTCGGTAAAATTAAATTTGAGAATTGTATCGATGGTATTAATCGCTAAACGACGATTGAGTGGTGACAGGACCATTGGCACAGCATCCCTGTAGTTTCCGTTGGACCAGAAATCAGGTTGGTTCTTTAAAGCAGCAAACGTCTTCTGGGGTAAAGCTGTTACTGGTCTGGCCTGGACCAGAATAAAATCCCGACCATCAAAAACCCATTCCACATCCTGATGCTGATCGCAATCCCCCAGAGCTTCGAAAACCCTTAAGAGAAGTAAGCCCAGCTTTTCAATTTGCTCGTCTGACAACACCTGTCGGGTAGAATAGTCCGTGGTCCGCACAAATTGAGTTCCTCCATCCTTTTTAAGGCAGGTCGTTCCTTCCTTGCGCCCAGTCTTCCGCTCAATTAAGCGGGGTACTGCGTTCCATGGACTGGCATCCAGATAATAAGTATCAGGCTCCACAGTGCCTGTTACAACTGTTTCTCCCAGTCCAAAATTAGTATTGATAACTAAAATATCCCGACGTCCTGACTGAGGGTCGCAGGTAAACCCGACTCCTGCGGCCTGGGCCTCGACCATCTCCATCACTACCACCCCGGGAATTACTTCATCATCACTGATAGTTAGTTTCCTGCGGTATACTATAGCCTGATTCGACCAGAGGGAGGAATAACACCCTTTCACAGATTCAAGAATATTGTCCAAACCACGGACATTCAGAAAGGATTCATGGATACCCGCAAAGGATGCCTTTGCCGAATCTTCAGCTGAAGCGGACGATCTTACAGCCAGTGGTCTTTCAAGAATGCCCAGGCTGTCAAGCCTAGTTTTTAATTCTTCTGCAATTAGCTGTGGTATTGAGCTTGCTTTAATTTTTTCCCTTAATTGATTCAATCTGTCCTGGTTTTTGATTTCATCGATGTTTCCGGCAGTGACTAATTGGGAAATATCCTTAACCATGTTTTGTAACCCATTGTGCTTAATAAACTCATCGTAAGCCCGGGTAGTAAGGACCCCTCCCATGGGAATTTTAAAACCATACTGAGCCAGACGTCCCAAATTCCAGCCCTTACCACCTGCCTGTTCTACTCCGAACTGAAAAGCTTCATCCCAGGTTAAAAAGTATTTTCCGGTTGATTTTAGCACTTAAACCACCCCTTTCTTAATCACCACTTATGCCATATTATCATTTCTGGCTCCCTTCCCTGACCATGGCTCCATCCAGAAATAGGTCTACCAGTTTAGCCATCTCTTTACGGAGTTCTAACTTTGACGAATCATTTAGCCAATCCATGACTACAGTACCGCGAAGAATATCTAATTGTTTCACCAACAGTTTGGCTTGGATATCCTGCCTGATTTCACCCGCCTGCTGTCCTAACCTGATAATCTCAGCAATAAGACTCTGACTACCGCCACTGCTGTATTCTTGACCTTGATACATATTTTTTAGACGATAGCCTAAACTGATTCCAATAATCTCCGGGTTAATTTCCACCCACTCATATACTTTGTCGAGTGTCTCCACTAAGCGCGACCTTGTATCCGGCAGGTTTTGTAAGGTTTCAAAGACCTCCTGTGTAGATTCCTTGGAAATGCTTCTGACATATTCGTCAACAATAGCCTCCTTGACAGGAAAATGATTGTACAGGGTTTTCCTGGCAACATCAGCTTCTTCGGCTATCTGTTCCATAGTTGTATCGTTAAACCCCTGCCGTTGAAATAAGTCCATCGCCACTTTGATGATTCTCTGTCGAGTCTCCTTTTTCTTCCTTTCTGTCCTGCCTTCTACCTGCACTTCAATTGGTTCCATTACTACGCCTCCTATTTATTTATTTGTTTGATTTCAATCAATCACGGTAAGGCATATATCGTTATTTACACTTACGGCATATTTACACTTATGGTACTTTTACACAATGTGTATTTATATAATATTATCTCTTTTAGCTCCAGGTGTGTCAATACCTTATTATTAATTTTCTTTATAAAGAAAAAGCGCCCTATAGGCGATTAAATAACATTAAAACCGAGGACTGATTCCTCGGTTTTCCTTCTTATTCGCTCAAACATTAGAACACGCATAACATGTTCCCATGTACCTCATGCTCATGTTTGAGTTCAACATGCTTTTTAAATTGATGAACATTTGTTACTTAAAAAGTTCCGCCATACTTTAAACAGAATGGCAGGACTTTTTATTAAGCATTCAGTTCTTTTCTAAGATTTCAATTAAGCGCGCCTTATTCGGAACCTTCCCAACCAGCTTAACCACCCCGTTAATCACGAGAGCCGGAGTACTCATAACTCCATAGGACATAATTTTTTGTATGTCTTCGACCTTTTCAACGTCGGCTACAATTCCGAGCTGGGCAATGGCTTCTTTCGTAACTTTTTCTAACTTCGCACAATTTGAACACCCAGAACCTAAAATTTTGATATCCAACCGTCCCACCCCTTTTTCTTATACTATTGCATTAAAATAACGTTTCAGATTTCCTACCGGTCGCCAAGATGCCTCATCAAAGCTTCCCCTTCTTGAAATTGTTGAGCAAGAATCTTCTGAACCTTCTCAAGAATCGTTAATACTTCAGGATATTTGACTCGGTACATAACTTTTAGGCCCACTTTAGTAGAAGTAATAATTTGTTGTTTGCGTAAAATACTCAAGTGTTGGGATAAATTCGACTGTTCGACTCCCAAATTCCTCAATTAACTCACAAACGCACACCTCTTTCCCGTT
>NZ_JYNH01000159.1 GCF_000960765.1 Desulfosporosinus sp. I2
CCCTTCGGAAATCGCCTTTTCTGTACATTCTTTAACAAGAGGTGCCTTACCTTTGATTACTGCTTCTTGCAAGTCATTTAGAATTGTCATATTAAAGACCTCCAATTTATTCGTTTTTTTATTTTGCTAACCTTTTACTTAAATCAGCAATTACCCTACCTTGCCAAGTGTGAGAATACCTTCTAACTACTATATTTAAAGGTTTATACCAATTTAAGTACAATATCACATGGAATCAATTTCTTCCCTAACAATTCTTACCCAATTTTTAAGATTATCCGGATTGTTACCAAGTGTGTGATTATCCTTCATAATAAGTTCAACGCAATTATCTTTAGTTATTCTGAGCGCTTCCTTAATTTCACTTCTTACAAACTCCTGGTCCATAACCGGTACTGCCAAATGTGATGGAGAAGGTTTCATTGAATAGATATAATCTTGCTTTAATTTCTCAGCCATAATTTGTTTATTTGCCCAAGTTGAAACAGATACTCTTCTTAAATTTGACACTGTTTTTAGCAGATCAATCCTACCGTCCATTGGCTCACAACAGCCATAGCAAGCCAAGCCAAACCGCTCCATATATTTTTTCTGATAAGGAAAGATGAATTCTCCAAACATGTCTGGGGAAACGCCGACTGTTACCTGACTTTCTGCAAGGCCCCACATATCTTTTGTTCTTACCCTTCCGTTGAAGGATTCCTGTGGAAGTGTGTCGATGAAACCAATCCCGCCAGAACCTACATAGGTATCATTGTTATTTAGGCACAACAAATTGTTTGCTTCCAGAAAATCCAGCCTCTCCATTGTACTCTTATACAAAAGTTCCATAACCTGATGGACAGCTTCCGGTTGATCATAAAAATCAAACATGAATTTTTCCATTCCTCTTAAAAAGACAAAATCGTCAGTAAGTCCATCAGACCAAAACCAAACGGTGTTTAATTTAACTTCAAGAATACCATCAAATATTTCATGTGCAATAGATAAGAGTCTTTCTGTTGTCTCATAATCCACATGCAATTCAGGCTTTGTTATATCTTTTATTTGAGAATAATCCTCTAAAACCGTTTCAATATGGTAGGCACCACCGTCTGTTACAGCTTTTTTTTCTGTTTGCTTCTTTTTAGTACCTGCTACTCCCCAAGGTATTTCCTGATATACATAGGGCAATTTAAAATGAGGCATAACCACAAAGTCGTCATTCATTTCGTTGCCCCAAAAAATTAATTTTCTCAAAAAATCTTCCCAATGCCTAGCTACACTATTTTTGCATTTAATCTTGTCATCAGTAATGATTTCATTCCAGCCGTTTTCTGGATCACACAAGACAATGGGCCTAGTTTTTCTAAGAATATTATGATCTAGCCATAATTTCTTTTTTTCAGTCATAATTGTTCTGGAAGCAATTTCAGCTACTTGTTTACCAAGCTCTTTCAGGACAGCTTTATCTTCTTTAGGGAACACTAAATTTGAGTAATCAGCGCGGTTGAAATTAACTCTAAAATTTAATTGATCAAACAGCAGGTTTCTCCCCTTTCAAACTAATTGTCACGATCATTTTATTTAATGCTATCGGTTACTAAGTAGCAGCAATTTATGATACTACTTCACTAGCATTGCATTAAAATAATCTACTCTTGTCAAGTGGAGATCAGGAAAAATTCCGATGTCCCTATATTAACCTTATTTGGTACATACATCCAATAGATCTTGCTTTCTCTGAGAAAGTTGACCACCACCTAAGAGGTAGTTCTTATCCACATTTTTACATTTATTTACTTTCGAATTTAGAACATCTCGTTGCTATAAAAAGGTCATCCATCTCTCCAGAAAGCACTTGATTCAACGTTTCTACGTAGATCCGTTCATAATCCTGGCGCTGTCGTCCCTTTGTTGGGGGGCCTTTCCTGTGAAGTTTATGCACAAAGGAGGTGAAGGGCTCGTATAAACATGTTATTAAAAGTCGTTGAATATCAAGCAAAGGACCTTTGTAGACTGATCTATACTTGACTAACATCATTAAACAATAGGTAATCAAGGCGATGAGCAATTGGTTTACAACGGCCGCTTTACTCTTACCAAACAGATGCTTAATCGTCAAATGTTGCTTGATCCACTTGAAGAAAAGCTGTCGGGTAAAGGACTGGCGCGGTATCGGATTCCAACCCGTTTCCAACCCCTCCCCATAAGAACTGCTCGTGAAGTTTTCCCTCAAGCAGCTCACCCCGTAAACTTCATCATAAGGTTTATGAGACCTATTGAATGGTGGACACTTTCATCGGAATGCCTCAACGTTTTTGAGAGGATGGACTTTCCAGTCCCAGTAAAGCCCCAACACGTTATAAAGGTATTCGTTACTCCATCTCTGCCATCCAATGCTACGCTTTTGTCTCCGTTTTCTTCTCGTCAGCAGGGTTCGGATTTTCATCTCCGTATAGTCACGCACTTCACTGAAGGCGTGGCTGGAATTCCCGACACGAAAGTAGTTCACCCATCCGGCTAATGTGGCATTCACTTGTTTCACTAGGTCTTTTGCCGTTGTTGCTCCTCCATTTTGAATCAGTTCGCGGATTCGCGCCTTAACCGTTATACGGGCTTTCTTTTTCGGTGTCATAAGAATGAAATAACCAGTTCTGCTTTTGTTCTGTACTCGCCTAAAATCAAACCCTAGAAAGGCGAACGATTCGCCCTTTAGAACGTTAACCATCCGAGTTTTCTCCAGATTAAGCTCAACTCCCAAGGGCTCCAGTTGTTCTTTCAGTCTCAGCAGTGCTCGTTCTGCCCATCCATGTTTGCTGGAGTGTCCGCTTACCGTGATCACCATATCATCGGCAAACCGATGATAGTTCACCGCCTCGTAACCGCCTTCCGTCGTTTTACGACGTATGGCATCAAACGTCCAGTCAACCTCATTCAGGTAAATGTTAGAAGCTAGTGGAGAAAACGGGCCACTTTGCGGAACGCCGATGTTTCCTGCCGCTTTGATTACCTGTTTTACTAGGTGCATGACTTGAGGATCTTGTACACGTTTTGCGATTTTCTCCAACAAGATGGTATGCCGTATCGTATCGAAGTAGCGGGATAGATCCACATCAATCACCGTGGTCATACGGCGCAGTACACTGCGACGCACTTCTGCGAGTGCTTGGTGTGGAGAACGCTTCGGCCTAAACCCATACGAGTTCGAGCAGAAATCGGCTTCAAAGATTGCTTCTAAAATGAGTTTCAGCGCTCCTTGAACGACACGATCTCGGATACTCGGAATTTGTAAGGTTCTCGTTTTTCCGTTAGCCTTCGGAATATCTACTTTACGATTGGCTTGTGGACTGTAGGTTCCTGCTATCAGGTCTGCTTTAATGTTTTCCAGAAACGGAAGGACACCCCCTTGTTCCACGTCAGCGAAGCTTTGTCCGTCAATGCCTGGGGCACCGCCGTTTTTCTTCGCGTGTTGATACGCTTCGTGAAGGATTGCCATCTTGGTGATGTGGACAAACAGTCCCCAAAACCGATGCGTAGGTTCAGCCTTCGCCTTAAGATAGATTCGACGCCTCAGTTCCTGCAAATTAATGGGTGTTTTTGTCATAGCACCCTTGCCTCCTTTGGTCTACAAAATGCTTACAGGTTCGGACCCTTCCCTCCTCGCGCGTTTTGCTGCACGCGGATCTTCAGTACTACGATCCGTTCCGCCACCCTGACACCTGCCTATCCCACTTCCCGATCACGGTTAGGTTATAGGGACGGCCTCCTCAGTGAGATTTCTTCACCGGATGTCGAGGGCTTCTCCAGTTTCCACATCATCTTTCCCTCCATGTCGCCGCTGATACCCCGCCGGTGAGCACTGCCGTTTCAGACTCTTTTCGGTCAGTCCTTGCTGCTTTCGCACGTTATCGACCGTCTCAGCCACCGGATTTGCGTGTAACGAGGCTACGTCTACGTTCACTATGTTACAACCTGGAGTTTTGCCACGCTCCTAATGAGCGTGTTGTCAGAGGGCTCCACCGTCTCGCTTTCGTTCCACGGTGCCTCTCAGCTACGGGAGGGAAGCCTTTTCTCCCGATCGGACTTTCACCGACTGAGATGTTGCGTCCTTAGCTGGACACGCCAATTTGCCATCTGTAGCGATAGATATCACCGATCTCTTCCGCCGTCATAGTAAAATCGTTGGTTAAAATCATGATGGCTTTTCCTTCGGTATCCTTCGTGATCACAAGCCGTAAGTCGTGCTCCATTCGATTTTTCCCTTTACCCAGACGTACGATGAGATCTTCTTCTATGACGCTCTCTTCGTCTATCTCAAGCTCTTGGAGAACTTCAACACAGGCGTTATTTTTTAATCGTGTAACGAAACGGATGCCCTCTCTACAATAATGATCAAACAGGTCATACTTCAAATATCCTCGATCAAACACATTTAAGGCATCGTCATCTTCAACAATCAGGAATTCAAGTTGGCTTTTGTCGTATTTACGAGCGACAGTAATAATGGCTTCATCAGGTATAGGATCGCCGCCATCAAATCGAATCCGTTGGTGGAGCTTCACGCCAGCTTTCGTCTCTCGAAAGTCTGCCCATAAGTATTGGGAAAGGCAAAGACTGATGGTTGAAGCATCGATTAAGTAAAGGCGGCCTAAGGATTGACGTAGAGACTTGAAACCCCGTTCGACTCCTAACGTTTGCACAATGCTTTTATGGATAAGGTCTGTAACATCGGTTGACATTTCTCTGAATCGACGAGAAATCTGAGAAGTGCTAATGGAATCTAAGTGAAGAGCGTTGGCAAACGCTTCTTTGTTTAAACTATTGCTGATTTCATCCAAACTTGTATATTCTTGCATTTCAGCATGGATCATCAGTTGGACGAGTTGAACGGTTTTTAACTTCTTAACATACTTATCGACGGACTCAACTTTTTGGCTAATTTTTCGCCAAAGATCCTGAGATAAAATGGGCTCTGACAATTGAAAAAATGTGGATTCCGTGGTATTCTTGTCCTGCATTTTTGTTTTTCCTTATACTTAGATTTGGACAAGAACTACTCCATCTCTAATTATAAGGCTTTTTTATATCAAAATACAGGATTTTAGGCATATTATCTTCATTTCTTGGCTTTTTACGCAATATATCGTGGCGATTCTTTTCTTGACAATCTAACGATAACTTAATGCAACGCTAGTGATACTACTTAGCTAAATCAATTCCTAATATCTCATTTTTCTTAATAGCTAAGCAGTTCTTCTTTTTTGAAGCTGGTCAATCAAAACTGCAAGAACGATAATTATACCTTTAATTACTTGTTGCCAGAACACATTACAATTCAACAAATCCATCCCGTTGTTGATAACACCGATTACAAGAGCACCGGAAATTGTACCAAATACGCTTCCTTTACCACCGGTTAGGCTCGTTCCTCCTACTACAGCTGCGGTAATCGCATCTAACTCATAACCAAGACCCAGAGATGGTTGACCAGAAGCAATCCTGGCAGTTAATGCTATTCCGGATACACTTGCAAGCACTCCTGCGAGTACATAAACCAATACTTTTACTCTTTTAACATTGATTCCGGAAATTACCGCTGCGTGTTCATTACCACCAATCGCATAGATATGTCTGCCGAAACGGGTTCTTGTCAGCATGAAGTGGAAAATGACTGCTACAACTAAAAGTATAATAATGGGGACAGGAATCCCAAAGATATCGCCCGCTCCAATAAATAGAAAATTACTACTAAAGTTGGTAATGGGTATGCCGTTTGTATACACCATCGCTGCACCTCTGGCAGCCGTGTACATTCCTAAGGTTACTATGAACGGAGCAAGGCCTAAATAGGAAATTAACGTTCCATTGATCAAACCTGCTACTATTCCAACAAGTAAGCCGATTGCTAATGCTCCCACCAACGGCATTTGATTAGGGTGAGCGTAGCTTGCAACTATCACAGAGGTAATCCCCACAAGTGATCCCGGTGATAGGTCGATTCCCATAGTAATCATGACTATAGTAGAACCAATAGCAATTATTGCAATAAATGAAGTCTGTCTGACTAAATTGATAATATTAACTTTTGTCAAGAAGTGCGGAGTAACAGTAGATAAGGCTACTACCATAACAAGTAACAGTAGCAAGATCCCTATTCTATCATATAAAATTCCAATTAATCCTAGAATCTTCTTAAAGCTCAGCCGATTATCCTCGGCTGCATTCTGAACATCCATACTAAATCCTCCCGTTAGGTCGTTTCGTTTGCCTATACCATCCCAGTAGCATATCTCATAACCGTAGTCTGGTCTGCCTCTGATCTGTCTAGAATTCCAGTCATACGTCCCTCGCACATGACTACAATCCTATCACTCATACCTAAAACTTCCGGCAACTCAGACGAAATCATAATAATGGTCTTGCCTTCTTTGGCCAACCCGGACATGAATCTATGAATTTCGGCTTTAGCCCCTACATCAATTCCCCTGGTTGGTTCATCGAGAATTATGATATCTGGATTAGTTAACAACCACTTAGAAATTAGAACTTTTTGCTGATTTCCACCACTTAAATGGACTATTTCTTGTCGCAAACTTGGTGTTTTTATATCAAACTGATCCTTCTTTATGTTGCACGCTTTGGCTATTTTTTTATAATCTATAAACAAACCATTCCTATATTCGCCGATACTTGCCATGATCATATTGTCCTGTACTGAAAGAGGCAGGAAGAGCCCAGATAATTTTCGATCTTCGGTAAGCAGTGCCATTTTGTTCTTAATAGCATCAGCGGGTGTTTTGATTGTTACTTTTTTTCCATTGATATATATCTCTCCAGCATCCAGTTTCCTAACGCCAAAGAGGGATTCTATAATCTCGGTTCTTCCTGCCCCCATTAAACCGGCAAATCCAAGTATCTCTCCTTTTCTCGCATCGAAGCTTATACCTTCAAACAAACCTTTAATAGTAAGATTTTTCACGGAAAGGACAGCTTCGCCGATTTCAGCTTCTTCTTTAGGAAACATGTGGGTAATTTCTCGTCCAACCATCATTTGAATTAATTTGTCTTGATTCATGTTGCTGGCCGGTTCACAGCCCACATACTTACCATCTCGCATGACAGTCATCTCATCAGCAATTCTAAAAACTTCATCCATTTTATGAGTTATGAAAATGAACGAAACTCCTTGTTTCTTAAGCGAATTTACAATGTTAAATAAAATATCACATTCCTTATCAGTAATAGCAGAAGTAGGCTCATCCATAATTATCAGTTTTGAATTATATGAAACTGCCTTGGCTATTTCAACCATCTGTGTTTTAGCAACTGTTAGGTCCAATAGTTTGTCGTTTGGATCTAGGCTATCGATACCTAATTTCTTAAGAAGTTGCTCGGTATCTTGAACCATTTTTTTTCTACTAATAAATAGTCCTTTTGTTAACGGTTCTCTACCAACATAAATGTTTTCGGCAACCGTCATGTTTGGGATTGGGTTAAGCTCTTGGAATATCATCGATATCCCTTTGTTTAAAGCATAATGAGTACTCGTAATGTGTAGTTCCTCACCATCAAATTTAATGGTACCTTGGTCCGATTTGTACACCCCGATTAAAATCTTCATCAGCGTAGACTTACCCGCACCATTTTCACCCATCAGTGCATGTACCGTACCTTTGCGCACTTTGAGTTGAACTTTATCTAGCGCTTGAACGCCAGAAAAAGCCTTACTTATATTTTCCATTTCTAAAATAATATCATTTTTCATATAACAACCCCATCTGCGATAGCAAGGAAACCAGACCGGTTTCCTTGCTATTTGGTTTTATATTGGTTCGATAAATCACTCTTTATTTAAAGTTGCAATGAGTTGATCTGCTTTGTCCGGGGTAATTTGTTCGAAAGGTATATCTTCATACTTAGGTAATTTTTGTCCTTGAAGAATCTTGACAGTAGCATCCATGGCTTCGAAACCCTGCTGATAACCATTTTGGAATACGGTTACAGCAAGTTGGCCAGACTTCAGCATTTTTAAGCCGTCCGAGGTAGCGTCGATACCGGCACCCAGTATCTTTGTGTTATTGGATTCTTTTAAAGCAAGTGCTGCGCCAATGGCCATTTCATCATTGTTAGCTACTATTGCGTCGATTTTCATACCTGATTGCAGCCAGTTTTCGACTATAGTCATTGCTTTATCTCTAACCCAGCTTCCATTTTGTTGAGAGACCACTTTCAGTCCAGGATATTTTGCAATGACATTCATATTTCCTTTTATTCTATCCGATGTAGCCTGATTACCAGGCTCACCCATGAGAATAGCAATATTGCCTTTTCCGTTCAGCTTGTCAGCGATGGGTTGCATTTCGAGCTCCCCTGCCTTTACATTATCTGACCCAACATAAGTTGCAAAAGTTTGGTTGGTCGGCAAAGATGAGTTGACTACAATTAAAGGTATCTTTGCGTCACTCAATGCTTGGGTAATAGGTTGCGTTGTGGTTACATCACACGGTTTCATAACTACTGCGTCTACACCTTGAGAAATGAGATTCTCTACATGTTTCAACTGGGTGGCAGGATCACTATTAGCGTCAAGAATAGTAACCTTTACGTTTGGGTGCTCTTTGGCATAAGCATTGACGCCTTTAATAACGGTCGCAGTGAAATCTTTGGATGTGTCTAAAGAAACTCCGATAGTATAGGTCTTGTTGCTTTGGGCAGTCCCCCCTGACTGAGTAGCACCCTGTTGCTGACCACATCCTGCTAAAAGGGTCAGTGCCATTCCCGTTACAAGTACTGTTGATAGAATTCTTTTGAACTTCATGTCTTGTCCTCCTCTTTGGTTTTTATATACTAGCATTCTACTCTTTAGAATGAGTATACACGTGGATATCAAATGACTTAATCCAAAAATACCAATTTGTTATGTTTAAATGAATCCGTGGCCGCATAAGCTATTTTTGTTGATCGTGTTCCGTCATATACAGTGACCGAAGGCTTTCTGTTCTCAACTACGCAATTTACAAATTCCTGGAGTTCATTTACGTAAGCGTCTTCAAACCTTTCCATGAACCCTGATGAGCATTCCAATACAGCACCATTTTGATTGAACACCGTAACTTGATTTTTTACCGGAATGGTACCGATCCTCAGTGCACCTTCCGTTCCTACTATTTCTGTTTCAATATGATAGCCGTGAGCGGATGTTCTGCCGGCATAAAACATGCCCATAGCATCGTTTTTAAATTGAACTAACGCCGCAGCGTTATCAGCATCGCTGAACTTGCCGAATTCCTTATAGCCAAAGCAGCCGCCAACTGCGTAGATGCTACGAACTTCTGATTCAAGATACCATCTGGCCAGGTCAAAATCGTGAATGGCCATGTCCAGGAATATACCGCCGCTGGTCGCGGCAAACTTTATAGCTCCCTGAATAGCACTGACCGGATCTAAACCATAACACCTAATAAGAAATGGTTTGCCAATTGCTCCTTCTTGGATCTTGCGCTTGGCATAGCTATAGGAGCTGTCGTACCTCCGCATAAACCCAAGCATAAAGACTTTGTCAGGGTGTCTCTCTACTGCCTTTTCGGCTAAGATACACTCCTCAATCGTTAGACCTAACGGCTTTTCACTGAATACATGAAAGCCTGCATCAAGAGCGGCCTCAATTTGCCTGCAGTGCTCTCCGGAAGGAGACGAAATAAATATGGCGTCAAGCTCTTTGTTAGTTAGCATTTCATCGAAATTTGTGTACCCATATTCGATGCCCCATGCACTTTGAACCTCGTCTACTTCACTTTTGACAATACTGCATACCGCACTAAGTTCAGCATTTGGAATTCTAAACTCAATATTTTCCGCATGTTGCCGTCCAAGCCGGCCAAGCCCCACAATACCCATCTTTATTTTGTCCATTAGAGCGTATGTCCACATCCTTCCGTAAGCCATGGTCATCAAAACTTTGGGTTAACCGCTTTCCCTTTTTTTAATTTTACAACAACTTAATCTTTTTGGCAATATTGAAAATAATAAAAACTTTTAATAATTATTTCACAAACACATTTTTATTCATTTATAAATTTGATTTGTTTCTATCTTTTAGTTTATCTACAATTTATGGCAATAAGACTTTAAAAATGTCGTAATAAAATTAAATTTTTAGCTTATTGGTATACGTTTTGCGTTTTGATACAAAACTTACTGTTATAGCTCCCCTATAACGACCATAGATTGATGGTTAACAATGTCCAGGAACTGACGGAAGGAATGGCCAAAGTGTAATTGTCGGTCAGTCTGTCTTTCCAACACTCCTTAAAGCGATTTAAACGGCTTTTTAAGCGTCGATGGTACAAGTGCTCGTGTTTTAGGGTCTGTTACCCTTTGCGGCAAGATGGTAGCGAAATGGCCAAAATAGCCCATCACCACTCTTTTTGCCCTTAAAAGCTCAAAATCATGGACCAAAAACCCGTCATAAATTTATTTACAACCGACATGAATGTACACTTGGCGCTTTATGTCGTCAAATTATGGACAATTTACACCGTCATTCTTTTGATTTAAATAGCGTATCAGTAACACTTACTCTTATCTTTCTTGATTTACCCAAAATAAAGCATATATATAGACTAAAATTTATT
>NZ_JYNH01000160.1 GCF_000960765.1 Desulfosporosinus sp. I2
TTTGGCTTGAGCTTGCTATCGATTGATGGGTTTTGTTACCTTCATTACGTAGAAGGAAGTCACCAAGGCAGTCAGCAGCATAACCACAATCAGCAGTTTCCCAATGCTGGTTTCTGTTAAAATGGCAAACCATTCAGCATTGGAAGAGCGCATCAGGGGGATGATGCTGAACATCATGCCCACCGTCATCAGATAATCCCTCCAGACCCTGACCATCATGCTGTCGCTTTCTATCTGCATGGTCTTGGCGTCGTTCATAGACTTGATGATAGGGAACAAGGCAAATTTCAGCCGTCGGTCGTGGTAGCAGAGGATGAGCATTTTAATCCACTCGGCGAAATATCGATTCTTGATCTTAGCCGACAGGCGGTACAGTCCGTGCTCCACATTGGGATTGATGAGCCGGATTTCAGAGACGAACTCGTCAAAGGGCGTGGGGGTTCTCAGGCGAACCGGAATGTACCGGTTCTTTTCCGTTACATAAAGCTCCACCGCTTTGATAATGTCGTCGCAGCCCGCGTAGGCGTTGGTGATGATGGACATGGTATTTTCCAGCCCCTCAATTTCCTCCCGCGCCGCCGCAGAGCTTTTTACAGTCAGGTAAAAGTAAGGGGCGGGGATAAGGCAGACCGCCATAACCGCTGCCAGCCCGGTGTTGCTAAAAAGCAGAATTCCGGCCAGAAATCCCGCCGTCAAGGCTGCGGCCATCATCAGGATGAATCTTTTCAGCGTGGCGCCGGTTTGCCGGAACAGGTTTTGCAACCGGATGGCGATCCGCTCGGCTATTTTCAGCTTGGACCCCGACAGGTAAAGCCGCCGCTTTTTCAGGGGGTTTTTCTCCATTACCCAAGGATTTAGTTCTAGCAGGAGGAAAAGGGACAGACTGATCAATACAAAAATAATAGCAAGAGATACTTCGATGTTATTCATAATCGTCCTCCCTTAACATAAACTCCTTTCCGGCAAAACGGCGGATTTCCGCCAGTTCAACCCCGTTAATCAAGAGCCGCTCGGCCAGGGCCTGGGATACATACCCCAAATGCTTGTGGCTGCCGATGACTTTTGTAATTCTTCCTCTTCTGTCTCTCTCATAATGCTCAACTTGATATTTGAAAAGGGTATTGCCTGTGACTTCCCCGTCTTTTACCCCGGTGGCTTCAAACACTTCCATATATTTGCGGGATTTGTCGGGAAGCTGCATTTTAAAAACCATGACGGGGAAAGCTTCCACGATGTTTTTCAAAAGCCTTTCCTCCGACAATGAAGTCCCGGCCTCCAGGCACATGGTGAGGATTCTTTCATAGGCCGTCCGCGCACTGTTGGCATGGAGGGTGCTGATGATGGTATGCCCCGTCCGTCCGGCCTCCTGCACCGTCAGGGCTTCCTTGCCCCGCATTTCTGCCGGGACAAGGATTTCAGGGTGTAACCTTAAGGACAGCTTTAAAAGGTCCAGCATGGTGATGGGGTTGGGTTCCTCCTTCGTGAGAAGGTGAATCACGTCATTCGTCATCACCCCGTTTTCATCAAACTGTGTCAGGGTCAGCTCGCGGGTGTCTTCTATGGTCACAATTCTTTTGTCCTGGGATACACAACTTAAAATATATCCCATGTCAGAGGTTTTTCCGCTGCCGGTGGCTCCGGCCAGGGCGACCGATATGCCATTGTTGATGCAGAGGGTGAGAAAATCCAGTTCGTCCGTCGTGGCCGTATTCCAGCTGATGAGATTTTCCCTATTTATATAGGAAGGCTTTTGTTTTCGGACCGAAGCAATGGCTCCGGCGTCAGGGTCCACACAGGGGGTGATGGCGCCCGACATGCGGATGCCGCGGGCGATGAAACTGTCTCCGATGGGCTTGGAGCCGTCCAGGATGACATTCCCGAACCGACTCATTTTCTTGGTGATGTTCGCGCAAGCCTCCGGGCTGCCGAAGGTGGTCAGAAGCCGCACCTTTTTGTCCTTGTATAAAACCCAGATGCCGTTGTAGCCGTTGACGTTGACTTCTTCCACCTCGTTGTCCTGGAGGTAGCTGGATAAAAGCCCCATGCCGGCCATGTCGAAATACACGGCGTCCACCAGCACGGAGATGTTGGCAATCCCCTTGGCCACCATATGTTCACTGTTCAAATACTGCATAATCAGGTCTTTCAGCGTTTGCTCGGCTTCCTCCGAATACAATACCTGCGCCAGCTCGGTAGAGTGGTTTTTGGCGATGATCCGTTGCAGCTTGTCCAGGATTTCGCTGTAATCCTGGGCCTCCAGTTTGTTTTCCCCGCTGTCGGAGCGCTGCTTGTTGGCTCTGTAAATCAGCTCGTTGATGGAAAACTTATTATTCATCAGGCTTTGCCTCCGCAGATTTCCTCGGCTATTTGCTCCAGCACCTTGCCGTACCGCCGGCATGATCTGTCGTGCAAGAAATAGATAGGCGTTCCGGCGTTTTCCAGCTCGCCCGCCCGTTTTACAAAGGGCAGCTCATAGGCAAAGGAAAGTCCCATCATGCTTTGAAAGGTCTTGTCGTCAAACTCGCCGTTGGGAGCCTGCAGGACATGAATTTGCTTGCCGGCAATGTGCAGCTCCCGCACAAAATCTTCTACACCCTGATGCCACATTTGCGCCGCTATGGACGGCTTGTGCAGGGTGACAATCCTTTCGGCCATCCAGAGACCTGTACCGGATACCGGGTTGGCAAGCTCCCCGGCGCCGTCAATGATCAGGATGTCGAACACCAGGGACGCGGCGCTAATCATCCGTTCCACGCTTTGCAGCGTCACGGTGTCGCAGAGTAGGCCGGTATAGTGGGTGGGCGCGGACAGGAAAAACAGGTTCTTGCTTTCCTCGTATTCCGAAAATTTCTCGCCGATGTTGGGATTATCCTCATGCAGCACCTGAAACAGGCCCTTTTCCGGTGAAATGCTCTGACCAAAAAATATTTGCAGATTGCCATAGACCAAATTGGAGGAAACGAGGCCCACCAGACGGTCGTGGCTGGAAAGGGCGCAGGCCAGGTTGACCGCAAGGGTGCTTTTCCCGCTGTTGCCGCCGCCCCATACGCTGACGATTTTACCGCTCATGGCTCATCCCCCTTTTTTCAAAGATTAAATGCAATTTCCCCGTGTATTCGGCTGCGATGAGCTTGGTGGCCTGCGCTTCGGTAACAATCAGGGTGACGGCTTTGGGGATGGGGTCGCTGGAAGCTTGCTGGTTTTCTGCCTGCTGCTTCCGGACCTGGGCGGTGCTCTGCGTGTGGGAATTTTCCACACTGTAAACCTCCAGCCCTTTCAGTTCGGGGTAAAGGATCACCTGTGAAGGAGTGCTTTGACTTGTGCCCCCTTCCTCCTTTTGGCTTGAAAACACGGCCACCGTCACAATGTCGCCGCTTTGCAGGTGGGAGGAAAGCCCTGCGGCGATACTCGGCACGCTCACCGTAACCAGCCGCTTATTCTCCGTGGCAATGCGGTCCAGCTTTTCAGTGGCGATAAACTCACCGAGCTTTTGGGGAAACAGGTAATCGCCTTTAGCAATATCTGTCTGGGCGATCTTGCCCACAATCAGGGTCTTGTCATTGACGATGCCGTCGGGCAGGCCGAAGCTTCCCACCTCCAGCGCGGCCAGTTGTTTGTCCTCTATCCTGGTGCCCGCGGGGATATCCGCCGCCGCCCGGAGCACCGTCACGGTCGCGCTCTTGTCCGCATAAAGCTTTGGCAGCAGTACAAAGGAAATGACTGCCGCCAGGATAACGCAGAGGGCGCTTAAAACTATCCGGTTTTTAAGAATTTTCAAGACATCTTCATCCTTTCCTAAAGGTATTTGGCAGATAAAAAGCTTAATTTCTTATTCAAAATACTCCGCGTCCTTGACGCTTTTCACAAACTCCCGCACCTCGTCAAGGGATTCGGTCAGGGTATATCCGAGGATGGAATCCAGCACCCTGCGCTGGTATTTGCCGTACCTGCTCGTACGATAATCCAGAATGGCGACCACTCCCGTATCGGTTTCACTGCGGATCAGCCGTCCCAAACCCTGCCGGAGCCTGGCGATCATCACCGGGAAGGCATACCTGTCAATAAACTTTGAAAGAGAGGAAAAGTCCTTCTTCTTGTACTCCATGATGGGTGACGGTACGGGAAAGGGCAGATTGACCACGATGATGGAGGACAGGATATCGCCGGGGAAATCCACGCCCTCCCAAAAGGAGCCGGAGGCGAAAAGAACACCGTTTCGGCTTTTTCGATATGCCTCGGCGGTGTTCTTTGTCCCCTTGTGCATGGTAATCAGGGGGAAACGGGTGATTCTGTCCTTCAATAGCTCATGCACAGCCGACAGCAGCTTGTAGGAGGTGAACAAGATGGCGGTATGGCCGTAGGTGGCCTCCACCAGCTTTTCAATTTCATCCGCAACGGCGGTTATATACCGCTCGTCGTTTTTATCGGGAAAGGGTACTTTCTCGGAGAGATAGAGCCTCGTGTTACTTTTATAGTCAAAGGGGGATGGCATCCGTATCTCCGCCAGCAGCAAGGAGGACAGTTTGCCGATGCCTGTCTGCTCCTTGAAAAAGCCGTAGCCTGTGTCGTCGGTCAAGGTTGCCGAGGTCAGTATTTTGGAGGCCATGCCTTTCCACAGCACCTCATAGAGCATAGCTTCCATGTTGGTGGGGATGGCGGTAAGCTGCCACAGTACGTCTTCGCCTTTCTCCAGCCAATAGATGACATCCTTCGGCGCCATAAAGGTTTCGATTCCGGCGTTGATTTCACGATGCAGGCGCGCAAGCTGCCGACAGCTGGTAATATCCTGAAAACAGGCCCGGTATATCTCGTCAAGGCTGGTCTGCAAATCCTGCATGGCTCTTTTGACGGCGGCGTTGATCTTCACGGTTTTCTGCCGGGTTTCCTCCGTTTCATCAGGGGGCAGGGTTTTTTCAAGCTCCATAAATAGTTTTTGATTATAAAACGCCAGGTCGTCCGTCAGCCGATAGGCTTTTTTGTGGTAGGCCTTGTTGCCGGTGGTGTGATTGTGGAGAATTCGGATAAACTCGCCCGTCAGAGCGCTTGAAAAGCTCTCTCCCAATATCTGATAGGCGGCATCCAGGAGCTTATGGGCCTCGTCGATAATATGTACGGCGCATTTCGGTATCAGGGGTGCAAGGCCCGAATGCTCCCGCTGCATATTGGCAAGATAGTAATTGTGGTTTGTCACCTGAAAGGTATAGCCATCTGATCTGGCGCGGCTGATATGGTCGAGATACCGACACTTTTTGTAGTATGAACAATTGCGGCCGCAGTCCCTGGGCACGTTGATTTTGCGGACGACATGCTGTTTGATGTCGGGGTAGGCGTCCAGGTCAATATTGCCCTGCTCCAGTGTCTTTGCTTTCAGCTTTTGATAAAGCCTTACATCTCTTGAACTATCGCTGTTTGCAAGATAGTCCATGAAATCCGCGTAGCGTTCCTCGCACAGATAATGCTCCTTTCCCTTTCGAAGTACGGCGGTAACGGGGCTGGCGATGATTTTATATTCCATCAGTATCCTTGAAAGGTCCGGAATAAACTTTCCTATGATGGCCTGCTGTAAATCAATGCCGGAGGTGGTAATGGTCATGGGCGTCGGGTTCATCGGACCGGCAAAAACATAGGGGCTCGCCCGTCTTTCCTTCCCCTCGTACAGACCGTAGACGATAGCAGCCACAAGGTAGGCAAGGGTTTTGCCCGTACCCACCTCGGCTTCGCACAGGGCGACCTTTTTATGCCTCATGCTCTCGAACATCATCACCGACAGCTCGATCTGCTTGTCCCGCACCACATAGCCGTATTCCGGCAGGAGCTGCCTGAATATGGCTTCAATCAGAATTTGGGGCTGTGCTGGCAGCACAAACTGATACACTTTGCAGTGAAGTATCTTTTTAACAAGGCCCGGATAGTCTGCTTCGGAGAGCACAGTTCGGCTGGTTGCCAGCACAACTGACTTCTCGGTGGCGTAGTTCAGCACGGAGTATGTAAATCTTTTTCCCGAAAATCGGAAATAGACAATATACCTGCCGTCCAAGGTAAAGAAATAACTGCTGTCAGCCTTTATCCTTCCGGCCAGGATGTACTTTTCTAAAATGGAATAGTCTCTCGTCGTTATATCAAACATTTTTTATCTCCCTTACCTTTACAAAACTATGAAAATGTCTGGCGGCAGAATGGTGCGCCGGAATACCACAGGTTTTGGAAACACATCAAGACGTCAATCGCTTTGAATTCCGGCGCAATAGTTCTGTCGTCAAACAAAAATGGCAAAAATGAAGAATGTATCATACTTGTTCACAACGTCCCTGATACCGGGGATGTATCGGGCTGCTCCTTGCTGGAGAGCAACATATCAGCCGGCATGGGTATCAGTTTCCAACCCAAACCAACATGATCCCGTCATTCGTCGCGGGCTGCCCAATGCGGTGAGGCGTTCAAGGCAGAAGTATCATTGTGTATCCCTTTCCCCGTCA
The DNA here is from genome assembly GCF_000960765.1 of Desulfosporosinus sp. I2. Lineage (GTDB taxonomy): Bacteria > Bacillota > Desulfitobacteriia > Desulfitobacteriales > Desulfitobacteriaceae > Desulfosporosinus. Next base: position 6,477 of record NZ_JYNH01000160.1, read on the forward strand.
TCGCCATTCAACCCGCAACAGGCTGATTCAAAGCCGGGAGTAATCGCTCGCATTCCTACGGAATGGTCATGGCGTTCCCGCTTATGTGGCTTGCCGCTGTCAACGGCGAGAAAGGTAGCTTTCCCAATACACCGTATATGCACTTGTCAAGGAACAGCGAGGGAGATAATAAAAATAACCCCTCACTCCTTTAAGGAAAAAAGTGAGGGGTTGACAACCTGAATTTTCAAATTTCTAAAAATTTTTTTAGTTTCTGGAGAATACGGTATTTCTGTTTATTCACCGCTTGCTTTGTAAGGCCAATGCTTTGAGCAAATTGGTTTTCGCTTTTGCCCTTAAAAAATAGCGAATAGATCAGTAGCCGTTCCTGTCCGGTCAGCATTTCCATCGCCACGGTCAACCTGGAAAGCATCTCGGCCTTGATAAGCTTGTCCTCCGCGGATTCCTGTGTCTGCGATAACAAGTAATCTATCTGAATGCCTTTTTTCGCGCATTCTTCATAGGATAGATCATTTCGCTCGGAAAGCTTGTCCAAATAATATTCGCGCTCTTTATGCTGATAATATGCCTTGTAAACTTCCTCGGTTACCGAGATTCGCTTCTTATTGATAAGCAGGGTGTATGTTTTGTCCTCCTGCATTTTGATTTCCTCCATTTCTGATTTGTGAATTTCTCAAAATCAGAAATGGAGGGAGGAGAGCGGCACCCTACCGACTTGGCAATGGTGTCACAGTATTTGATTGCAACCTGCGGTCGAAAATTTAGATTTTTTGTCAAATAAAAAAACGCAATTTGCGACAAACAAATTGCGTTTTTACGGCTAGTATGAGGTGTATTGAATTGTAAACTTGTTGGGGTCTGCGTGGAAGTCCGCAGAGATCTAAGGTACCTATCCGTGTCGGAGAAATTGATCTCTGCATGATAAATGCCTTTATATCTTTTTAGTTCAGCTACTTTAGCCTTTCTATTTTTATTAATATCCCATTTTCCATTTGTCAGCACCTCACTCACATGAAATGAAAAATAAGGCTATACCGGTCATATTTTATTGAAATATGTCATTGTATTACTGGAATCAAATTATGGAATTCCCTCGTTACGTCTAAAACGCAAAAAACCTGCCAATAAGGGCAGGTTTAGACACATAGTCTCTGCGGTGGCCAGGCTATCATAGTGCTGGTGCACCTTAGACCCTATGGCTTTGCGTCCCTGTCTTTTGACAGGTTTGCCCTTAGCGCTGATAATTCAATTGTTATTTATAACAACACAACAATTATTTGTGTTGAGACGAAACACCGAAGGAATCTTTTATCCATAATATATAAGGTCCTACTGAATTGAAATTGTGTGGGGGACGTACCCCGGAACAATTCTGACAATGGAGGAATTGTTATCGATCATTTTCTAACGACACCTAGTTTCGTTTCCACAACCGGCACTCCTAACGTTGAAATCAACGTGGGATGGGGGATTTGCTGCATGGTGATATCAGCTAACCACGAGTATTGTGGAAAATGGCCCTGCCTACAGCGGTTATACCGAAGCCAGAACTACCCTGAAAAGGAAATGTCGAAAATGCCCTTCTAAAGATCAAAATGGTTTTAGTGGTTGCAATTCCACAAGGGTGGATGATCCTGCCTTGGTAAGTTGGATAAGCTCTGCACCATCGACAGAGACGTAGTTTTTATCTCCATGCAGTTTTACGTCTGCAAGATGCCCGTCTGTAATGACACTGGCTGTTTGATTGTCATAGACGATCAATTGACCTGTAATCCCGATGAGCATTCGTACATTTTTGTTAAAGGGAATCGAGCCTTCCCATTCGATTTTCAGATCAGGGTTCTCCTTCATCACTTGCAGGTCGGCTGTGGTTTTAATCTTTACCAGTTCATTGTTTTCTACTTCTCCAATATACACTCTTCCATTTCTGACTCCTAAGATTCTGTCGTTGGTATTTTTAGAGATGACTTGACGCTTTTCATTATTTAAGGCGACAACTTGCTGGATAGCCCCCACTTTACTGTCTATATAAAGTGTTCCGTAGCGATCAGAGGCAGCCATATTATCAATAAACTCTCTTGGTTTGTTTAGGGTACTCACCTTTTTCATAACGTCTATTTTCATGAGTTGTTGTGTCGAGCCATTCGTGACAGTTAAATACATCAAATTGGTAGAGGTCGAGACAACAAATTTTTCAATTTTCCCGCCTGCTGAAATCTCTTCACTGCCACTCGGTGGATCAAACGGATTTAAACGATCATCTGGAGCGGTATCTTCATCACTATTCGGGAGTTCAAGCGAATACAGTTCTGTAATTTTTGGACTTCCATACCGTTTTTCAAGCCTAGGCTCCACGGGAGCCTCTTCGGGCACAATTTTTGGTTGGTTTGGGTCTTCTGTTTTCGGCTCAATTGAAGGGGGTGAGATTTTAGCCTTAGAAGGGTACACTTTAACGGTTGTTACCTCATTAGGGTTTTTATTGGCATAAAAATAGAGTAAGATATTTCGGTCAGGTAGCCATTGATATGTAAGAACACCCAATGTTTGATCAGTTGCAGAGGGAGATTTTTTTTCAAAAACAACGTTCCCCTTTTTAAGATTGAAGATTTTAAGTGTACCATTTTCCGAATAAGCCAAATAATCCTTGGCGTAAGAAACTTGAATATTAGTAAGCTCAGACCCAGAGATGGTTGCTTTGAGCTGGGGCGTGATCGGTGGTTCACTATCTACCGCCGTCGATCCCATAACTTTTTGAAGTTGGTTGTTTAAAAGAGAGTACCCTCCAAATTGAAAAAAGAGTGAAACTAATATCCAAACTAATATAGTACGCAGTTTCTTCCTCATGCGTAATTCTCCTTTTTCGACGGTGATCACTAGGCCCCTTGAGAGCTGACTACAAAGGCTTTGGGAATATAGATACTATTCTGGCATGACCACAATAGCCGTCGGTAGGTAACGTTCACCAGCCCAATTCCAAAGTTTATTGATCACTTTTCCATTATAGAAGAGTTCTGTAGAAGACCCTCCATCCAAATTCGCCGCATTAACTGCACCATATTCCATAAAAAGGTTATAGAGGTCACTCATTTTTGCCCCTAGACTGGTGAGTTGTCGACCATCAATTACGACAAGAATAATCATGCCATCTGCTTTCTGTCCGATGGCAGTTCTTGGTGCAACTCCCCATTCTTCGTCACGAAACATACCTCGTTTTCCGTCCTGTATTAAAGCTGGCCAGAAAGATACCGCTTCCTGAATGTTTTTCTTTTTAACGTCATCAGCGGTGATATGTCCAACTATCAGTTTACCGTCCTTATCAAAAGCTACAATGTCTGTACTTAAGTTGCCTGCATTGTTATGTACGATTTCTCCATTATGCACAGTAATTCCGTCAGGAAAAGCTCCGTTTCCTGTACCGTTCGGGTCATAAAATGCTCCACCATTTATTCCAGCAATGGCTCCTGCGTCTTTAACTAAGCCGCTTACTCGTTCTCCTGCGACCCCCAGTTCTTTTGTCACAGCTATTTTTATCCGTTTTGGATTCTTTATTAACATTACCTTGCCTTTAAAAGCCCTACCTTTAATATCTTCAATTGTAATGCCCACAGATGCATCTGATACTGTACGCTGAATTGGGGTATCAGATGGTGAGTCCGTACCATTAGATTTGTATACGATTTCATTAATTTGTTCATCAGATAGAAATGCCTTAACAACCTGTGGATGTCGTGAAGTGAGAATGGAACCTACCGCCACAGTTTTCAGTGCTTCAAATGAACCCCAAAAAATGATAAAGGGAGCAAGGACTAGAGCAAAAATTACGTTGAAAATAAAAAAGGCAATAATCATTATTAGACGTATTTTCCGTATTTTTCTCATGATACCTCCATCAATACCTTTAGCATGCTTAAGGTATCAGCAGTTAAACTTTCATGATCATAAATATAGAACAAAATATTTTGCTATTAAGAAAAGTATTGAAAATAGGGAGTTTCCATGATTTGTTGTACAGTTTCTTCGTCAGAAAAGCTACACTTTTCCTTAATGATGAGGGCACCCTATGTGATCCGGACTGGTTTGGCTACATTTCCTGTATGCTGTGGAAAATATTCAGCATATT
>NZ_JYNH01000161.1 GCF_000960765.1 Desulfosporosinus sp. I2
CTCTTCAGCAAGGCCATTAGCTGAGTGATCCCATTTTCGGTGGAGAGCATTTCCGGATCCACTTTCATATTCAATAGAGTCCCTTGAACGAAGCGGGCGTGAGGAATATTCGCCACTGACTTCAGCACTGAACCTGGTCCATTAAAATCCGTTCCTCCACTCGGACTAACCCCATCTGCCAATGGCTTCCAAGCGTGGCGACCGGAGGGGAGTGCTCCTACCTCCAGACCAAATGGGGTATTACCAGACACCGGAAGAATTCCAGGAGTCATACGCCCAAATTTGCTCTTGTAGCTTTCGATTTCATCGGCGATAAAAGTAAACATATCTCCGGCAATATCATCGACCATCGGGTCATCGTTGCCATACTTAGGCGAGTCCAAACAAAGCTTGTGGATCTCCTCCGCGCCCTCGAAATCATTGTCCAGTGCCTTTAGAAGTTGCACCATCGTGACTTGTTTCGTTTCATAGACAACATGCCTTATTGCGGCAATGCTATTGATTAGATCCGCTACGCCAATCAGAATAATTCCATTTCCAGCATTATACTTCGAGCCACCCCAAGCATAATCCTTGGCGTTTTCGATACACTCCTTAAAGGTGAACGAAAGTGCAGGAGACGGGCGATTCATACAGACTTCATCGAGCACATGGCTCCCTTTCACAACGGCACGAGTCACATATTTAAGTTGCTCTTTTACTGCGGATAGAAACTCATCGAAGGTTTCAAATTCAACTGGATTCCCTGTTCGTTTGGATATATATTGTCCACTTTTCCTGTTTTTCCCATTCAGAAGCGTAAACTCAATAATACTCCCCAGATTGATGTCGGCTAGTGCCGTATACTGGCGTAATCTGCCCTCTAAGTTCGTTTCAACACAGCCGCACGGATTCCAATTAAAAGCCTCCTTGAGAGGAATTCCTTTATTCATGAGCATTTTGATGCCGACATCGTCGTTGTGGAACGCGGGGAATCCCGTTCCGAGACGGATGAGTTCCACCACTTTTCTCAAAAAAAGGTTGGGGTTTTTAGCCAGGCTATAGCGAACCGATAGAGAAGGTTGATAGAGTTGGACATCCATAGTTGCCTGAAGGATCAAGTAGGAAAGATCGTTGACAGCGTCCCTTCCATTACTATCCACTCCTCCAACGCAAACATTCTGAAACATAGGATAGCCTGCGGCGAACTCCGCGGTCACAGCGTCCTGAAAGAGGCAGGGCTCGCTGAGCTTAACCCAAAGACAATTGAGAAGTTCTTGAGCCTCATCAGGCGTAATCCGTCCTTCTTCAAGGTCTGCTTTGTAATAAGGCCAGAGATACTGATCCATGCGGCCTGGGTTATAACTTGCGGCGTTCTGTTCCATAAAGATGGATATCTGATAAAAATAAAAGGACTGTATGGCTTCCCGAAACGTTCGCGCAGGATTGGCAGGAACATGGTGGCATATCTCAGCAATTTCTAAAAGTTCCTTTTTTCTCAAGGTGTCATTTTCCAGAGACGCTAGACGCTCTGCTTCCGTAGCATAGCGCTCCCCTAAGGTCATCAACCCTTCCCCGACTACTAAAAGGGATTCTAAATAATAATCCTTTTCATAATCGCCCGGCATGGTGATGTCGAGTTCTGCTTTCCTTTTCTCCACCACGTTTAAGATTCCCGAAACTCCTTCACGAATCAGCCATTCATATCCGGCGGTCGTCTCACCCCAGCCGCGCACAGCCTTACGGTCGATGTAGACGACTCCGTTGTCCCGCAGTTGACGCGTGTCATTAGGAATCTGGACAAGCCACTCTTCGTAAGTGGATTTTCCTTTCCAATAAGGGCGAATGACATTTTCGAAAATCGTTCGATCTTCAAGTTTTAGATGAAACGGATCGTAACGGCGTTCATTGATCGTCTCTAATTCCTTATCCAGCACGGACCAGCAAGTGTCAGCACACAAAATACCAGCACGCATCTTGCTCCCGGAACTCCCGACGATCAGCTCATCTTCCCATATCCTAATCGTCTTCTCCCTGCACTGTTTACGAAATGCCTTAGCTTTCCGAACGACAAACGGTTCCCCTTCAGCCTCCCGAAAACCTTCTGTAAGAATCCTAGCGTTCTCAAGGTCCATCTCCGGACGGGTTCTTAGGACTCTACTCTTCAGTCGATTGATGCGTTCCATGTAGTTCGGTTTCAGAGTTGTCCGAGACATATCGACCCCTCCTTTCCGCTCACTCCCCAAGATAAGCCTTAGTAATTCTCTCATCCTGCCTCAGCTCGGCACTATCTCCCTCCATGACTACTTGACCGGTCTCTAAAACATACCCATAATCCGCCAATTTTAGGGCAATTTTGGCATTTTGTTCCACCAGTAAGATCGTTGTGCCTTCATTATTCAACTGTTTAATAATTCTCATGATATCTTGGACTATCAGCGGCGCCAAACCCATAGATGGTTCATCTAATAAGAGTAATTTTGGCTCTGTCATCATGGCGCGTCCGATCGCCAGCATTTGTTGTTCTCCCCCGGACAAGGTTCCGCCACTTTGCTTCTGACGGTCTTTAAGGCGCGGGAAAACTTCAAAGACATGCTCTACTCCTTTTCGGCGCTGTGCCTCATCTTTTAAAGTAAAACCACCCAGTTCCAGGTTTTCCTTGACGGTTAAGTCCTTAAAAACCCGCCGCCCCTCCGGCACATGGATCAACCCCATGCTGACAATATTATGGGCTTTTTCTTTGCTTATATCCTTACCGTAAAACTCAACCTTTCCTGAGGATGCCTGGATCAAACCAGAGATCGTCTTTAAGGTTGTGCTCTTTCCGGCGCCATTTGAACCAAGCAAAGTAACAATCTTCCCTCGGGGCACTTCAAGACTTACCCCTTTTAACGCATGAATTTTACCGTAATAAGTCTCTAAGTCGCGCAGGACGAGAGCTAGGTCACTCATTCCTCATCCTCCTTTCCCAGGTAGGCTTCAATGACCTTCGGATTATTCTTAACTTCTGTTGCCGTCCCCTCGGCTATCTTCTGACCATAGTCAATGACCACAATTTTTTCCGAGACTTTCATCACGAGTCCCATATCATGTTCAATCAACAACACCGTAATTCCCAAGTCATCTCGAATTCGGCGGATTAAGCTAACTAACTGTTCTTTCTCATCTTGATTAAGCCCGGCCGCAGGTTCATCGAGCAACAGAAGTTGCGGCTGAGTGGCTAAGGCTCTGGCCCACTCCACTCGTCTCTGGTCTCCATAGGCCAAATTGCGGGCCAAACGATCCTTCTTATCCAAAATGCCAACGAACTCCAAACACTCTTCGCTGACCTGCCTAATCTTCTGTTCTTCATGAATCTGACTGGGCAGTCTTAAAATCGCTCCAAAAACCCCTGCTGAAGTACGACTATGCATGCCGGACATGACATTTTCTAAGACTGTCATATCTTTGAATAGACGCAAGTTTTGAAAAGTCCGGGCCATACCTTGCTTAGTGATTTTATGTGGCTTTTGCTTAAAGATACTTTGCCCTTTAAACAGAATTTCCCCTTCACTTCCCTTATAAAAACCTGTCAGGCAATTAAAAGCAGACGTTTTACCTGCCCCATTTGGACCAATCAGACTCATGATTGAATTCTCTTCAACGGCGAAGCTTAGATTACTAACAGCCGTCAACCCCCCAAAACGAAGGGTTAACTTTTTGACTTCTAAGATAGACATTTTACTTCATCCCTTTTTTTCAAGATCCGGCTATTATAGGAAGGATTCACAACTGGTATGAGTCGATAATCCCATTCGACTTAAGAGAATGAATTTTAACTCTTTCGCTGTGGCCAAAGTCCCTGTGGTCGGAAAACCATAATAATAACCAGCAAAATGCCAAAAACGAGCATCCGCGTCTGACCAATTTCTCGAAATATTTCCGGGAAGAAGACTAAAAAAACAGCCCCTAGAATCGCGCCAGGAATTTTGCCCATTCCGCCAAGAATTACTGCCAATAAAATCATCGCTGATTGAGTAAAGGCAAAGGTCTCAGGCGAAATAGCAGTCATCTTAACGGCAAAAAATGCTCCCGCTACTCCTCCAAAGGCAGCACCAATCATATAAGCATAGAGCTTAGTCTTGACTGGATCAATCCCCATCGCCTCAGCTGCATCTTCATCTTCGCGGATATATTGCCAGGCCCGCCCCAGTCGAGAGTTATGAAGCCGCATGGCAATAATAATGGCTAAGATAACCAAGATAAAAAATGTGTAATAGAAATCCGTAATTTGGTAGAGTTTATGTCCAAATATAGTAGGTCGTTCAATACCGACCAGACCGCTCGCCCCGCCCGTAATTTTAAGATTACGCGCCACAATCCGGGTGATTTCCCCAAAGCCTAAAGTGACAATGGCCAAATAATCACTGCGCAATCGTAAGGTAGGACCCCCGATGATAATTCCCGCAATGATACAAAAGACGATCGAAATCGGTATGGTAAACCAGAAATCCAAACCCATTTTCATGAAAATTCCTGTTGTATAAGCTCCAACCGCAAAAAATGCAGCATAACCCAGGTCAACCAACCCAGCATATCCGATCACAATATTTAATCCTAAAGCTAAAACAATATAGAAAAAGGTGTTGGTCATAACCTCTTCTATGTAGTTATTGGCAAAAAGAGGAAGGAGGGCAACAACAGCAAAAAGTATTGCTAGTGCAACTCCGCGAGTTTTTTTACCACCCAGATTTTCCTTTAGACGATCTATTAAACCTACAGAATTACCCATCCACTACATCCTCTCAATCTCGCTTTTACCTAAAATTCCAGTCGGTTTTGAAACTAGTAATAGGATCAAGATCCCGAAGGTAAAGACATCTTTCCAGGCGGATCCAACGAAAGGAAGTTGGGTTCCAGCCGTTTCCAACAGTCCTAAGATTAGGCCACCTAGCATTGCTCCAGGAATGCTGCCGATTCCACCGATGACAGCAGCGGTAAAGGCCTTTAAGCCAATGATAAAGCCCATGTAAAAGTGAATACTGCCATAATAGACACCCGCCATAACCCCTGCAGCGGCCGCCAAAGCCGAACCAACAAAGAACGTCAAGCTAATAGTCTTCGTCACATTGATACCCATCAAACGGCAGGCGTCTTGATCGAGGGCTATTGCCCGCATAGCTTTACCATACATAGTACGGTTGATGAACCAATACAAGACGAGCATTAAAATCGCCGTTGACACAACCATAATAATTTGCGTATAGGTAATATTAACGGGTCCCAGACTAATCCCCTCATAACCTAGGCTAGTACTAAACGCTTTGTATTCTCCATTGGTCATCACCATAACCCCGTTAAATAAGGTAAAAGACACTCCTACCGCTGTGATTAACAGCGACATACGCGGTGCCCGTTTATTCAAGAGCGGTTGATAGGCAATCCTATGGACCAACATGCCCAAAAGACCCACGAGAAACATGCTTATTAATAACGCCACCGTAATTCCTAGCCAACCGACACCTAATATGCTACCAAAAATTCCGAGAGCACCAAACCCTACAAACGCTCCCACCATATAAATATCGCCATGAGCAAAATTAAGAAGTTTAATAATACCGTAAACCATAGAATAGCCCAGTGCGACTAGGCTATAGAAAGACCCAAGAATTAATCCATTGACGAGCTGTTGAATAACGATATAAAACAACGACATGACGTGCACCCCTTCGCCCTCTTTAAGCTACAAAGAAGATTGTCTAAAAATTTAAGTATCCTACGGTTGCCTAAGGACGACTGAGAAAACTCCCCAGCCGTCCTTAGAGATCGTTAGTACTAATTATTGTAAAACGAACTTACCACCCTTGATTTGAAGCACGATGAAGTTACTTTCTTTTAAAGTCTTGTCTGTAGCAAAGGCCACTTTGCCTGCCAATCCAGCGAAGCCTGAAGTATCAGTCAGGGCTTTAATTACTGCCTTGCCATCCGTACCTCCTGCCCGTTTTAAAGCATCTGCCAGCAAGTTTATACCGTCATAAGCCAATGGCGCATAAGCTCCTGGAGCTTGATTGTATTTAGCCTTGTAAGCATCTGCAAACTGTTTCGCGGCTGGCAGATATTCAGCAACTGGAGGGGAGAGTACATATATACCTTCTCCAGCTGCGCCAGACATTTGAATAAGTTTAGGATCGCTACTTCCATCTCCAACGACAATTGCACCTTTATAGCCACCTTGACGCAACTGTTTAATTAACAGTGCACCATCGGCATAATAAGCTGTCCAGAAAACCAAGTCAGCATTTTTAGATTTTAAGCTTGTAACTAAAGAAGAAAAGTCTTGCTCTCCTTTAGTCGTGACGTCATGAGAAACAACTGTACTCCCAGCTGCTTTCAAAGCCTTCTCTGTCTGGTTAGCCAAATCAGAGGAATAAGCATCCCCTTGTTCTACTAACGCAACTTTAGTTGCACCCAACTTTTTGAAGAGCTCAACAGCCTTTTGGGTTTGGTGCACGGCTGTACCGTTGATTTCAAACGTATTCCCCGGATTCTGAGTGGCTATTTTGGATGAATTAGCCGCCTCAACGATATAAGGTAGATTCTTTTCATTGTAAATTGTTAATGTTGGGACGACCGCGCCTGAACAATAACCGCCGACAATCGCCACTACCCCTTCTGAAACGAGCTTATTAGCAGCTGCAGTCGCTTGTTGTGGATCACAAGCATCGTCACCGGTAATGGTCGTAAGCTTTTTGCCGTTGACCCCGCCTTTTGCATTAATTTCATCCACAGCCAATTTAATCGCATTCTCCATATCTTTACCGTAAGTAGCCTCCGAGCCTGTCATAGGTAAAGGTAAACCAATTTTGATTTCTCCGCCACTTGCCGTAGGTGCACTCGGTGCACTAGGAGTACTGGGTGCGCTTGGTTGCGTACCACATCCTGTTACACTTAACGCCAAGGCGAGAAATGTGACCGTAACCAGACTAAGGAATTTTCTAGACATTATAAATTACCCCTCCTCTTTTTAATATGTAGCATTCCATCATTGTTTACGTCCTACGCCTCACCCCCTATTTATAACCCTCTAACCTTTGAGCTGGTCCACAGAAAGAAAAGTAATATCATACAAGTCAAAATAACTTAGAATCCTTCCTTTCAATTAAGCTTTTTAAGCAGAATTTCTAAGTTATTATCAGACCTTTGACTTTTTAGTTATAACCCAATTTAAGGAACCAATAATTAGAATTATCAGTTCCCTCATGTAGTTTGATTATAAAGTCCAGTACAGACTCTGTCAATAAGTATTGATCTATAACAAGAGATAATACAACATACCCTTTTAGCGCTTGTCATATATAGAAATATACTTTTTATAGCAGTAACTTATTAACAAATAAGCCGATAGCTAACTGCCACTAATCCCCCCCTTCTTTAGGTGGGATAGGTGGCAGTTAGCTCCTGGATAACATCGTCTAAGATTTAGATGGGGTAAAACCCCATCTAAATCAAGAATAGTGTTTATACTTTTAGACTTGCGTCTTGAACGGATTTTATCACTCTAGTAGGACGGCCAACTGCAAACAAAATTATTAAAGCTAAAACAATAACTCCCAAACCATAATTCATAACAGTTGCTTGCTTGCTGATCTGTGGAGTCTGGAAAACATACGCTACCGTGCCCTTAGCCCCTTCTGGTTTACCTAGGAAGCTATCTGCTTGAGCAGCATTGTCTTTCAGAGCGCTGATGATCGCCGGTGCGGTTAACATTTTATCTAAGCCAGCACTAATTCCCGCTTTAGCTTGCCCTGACCCAGTTCCAATTTTACTGGAACCAGCTATTAATTGATCTAAACCAGGTAACACCTGGCCCTCAATCGAGCTGTTAAAATAGGAAAGTGCATATAATATGGTACCTGGTTTACCATCGACCATAACCTTAACTGCTTGACCATTGGCGTCAATTGGGCCAATTCCGGCACTAATCTGGCCTAATCCTGCATCCGTCTGGCCCATTGCACCTGACAAAGACTTTAGACCCTGCTGAACTGTGTTAATACTAGCCGGAAACGCTACTGGGCCCGAAGGAGTAATAAGGCTTCCTCCGCTTTTAAGAACAGAAAGGTTGTTACCAATACCTCCAATTTTAGGAGTTATGGCCTCGCCAATGATTTTGCCACTGGCCGTAATTTTGGGGACCATGGCCTTGTCGATAATATCATTAACCGACGAGGCATATGGGCTTCCCTCTAAAAGCTTAGCTATAGTTCCTTTTAGAAAGGCGGTATCATTATACAAACTGGTGGAAGGAGAAGGCTGGACTGGATCCGTCCCCGCTTTACCTACAAGTCCGTTGAGAAAGGTAACATCATTATACAAACTAGTTGCGGCAGCAGGTTGGACCAGATCTGTCCCTGGCTTACCCATCGCAGCCTCCATCCCTGTTAAAACCTGTTTCTGCCCCTCCATTGCTGGGAGGACCTGGGCATCCAGAGCAGCTTTACCCATCTTAACAGCTTCTCTCACCCCGGGTTTATTACCTTTAGCATCGACACCCTTCGTAGCATCAAACGTAGTCATATCAAAGCTAGAATTGGAAACTCCTCTAACTAATTGCTTAACTTTTTCACCCAGCGAAACAATTCCTCCATTAAGTTCACTCAATCCTTCTTTCAGAGAGGTAAGTCCGAAAAGTAAGGAAGCATCTTTATTGGGTGCACCAACGCCCTCCTCAATTTGCCCAAAAGCACTATACAATTGACTTAGACTCGTCTGGACTGTTCCAAGTGTATCTTCGGCTGAGGTCGTAGGCATTACCGGTACGACCGCAATTTTAAAGGAAGGTAACGAAATATTCTTGCCGTCCGCTTCTAGGGTTGTGTATTGCGCTGCGGGATAAGCCGGCGGTATTAAAGGTACGCTCCAGGACACTGTGCTTTTACCTTGTACATCAACGACAACCCCTTCAGCCGATTTTCCGCTAACTCCGGGGGCAACGACATGGGAAAATAGTTTATTATCAAATTCCCAGCCGGAGAGTGATACAACATACGGTGTAAAAACTTCGGCCTCTGTCTTGACCATTTCACCCTTACTATTTTTATAGTCCAAGCTTTTCTTGACACCTGTCAGGTTTTCTAGTTCAGTAACGATCTTAATGTGCCCACTTTTACCAGCTAGTTTAGATGCCTCCGTTTTTTGTCCATCCAAATAGTAACTAACTTTTACACTGACCGGCATCTTAACTTTCGCTATGTCCGACTTATCTAGATCAGACATGTAGTAAACATCGCCATAACCACTATCATCAATATTAACGTTGACACTCAGCTTATTATCTTTAACCGATAATTTCTCTTTACCATAGAGGTTTCTAACTGAACTAGTCTTAAAGTTTTGGTCCTCTGTAATGGTAGCAACTCCACTACCAAATGCTCGCAAATGTGTTAATACTTGAATATTAGAGGTTTCACCCTGTTCATTGAAAGTACTTATGACTAGTTCATTATCCTGAACTTTTGGATCAACTGAGCTGGCACCTAAGGCTGATAAACCAGGTGCTAAGACCAGGGATAGAGTTAAAAACAATGCCAAGTAACTATGTGTTTTACACTTTCTCAAATTCTCCCCTCCTCTCTTTTAATGATTCACGACTGCCCTGTCAATCTTTGTAACAATAATAGCCATAATCAAGCCTAGTAGTAATGCTACGCTTACCCCAACTGCTGCTGATAGAGCCTCAGTTGCTAGTGCAGATACGTTTGTCGTATAAATACTCCAAACTGAGGCAAAATAGCCTGCCCACCCTAGGAACATTGCGTCTACTCTAAGTCCTATAGTAGATATGATGACTAATACGAACAGTGACAAACCACAAATCAGAGCTAAATAAACAGTATTATTTGGCGGTAGCGGCATTTTGGTGGCAAGGACAAGAATTCCGGCTAAACCAACGATTACTCCAACTAGCATCGAAAGCCCAGCTTTAAAATAGTCCCCAACCTGTCCCAGTACTGCATACATTGCCATTGCGATGGCAGCCATAAAGAACGAACTCATGCCCAGGGTATCCTTGAGCAGAACAAAGGCAGAAAAAATAATCGCAACTATTAGCCCAAGACCAATTCCTCGTTTCAATAAATTCACCCCCTTTTTCTGAATATTCCCAATATTGATATTCCACATTACTAGTGAATACTCCTTCAAGAATTGAATTTAAATTCATTATTTTATTTAGTCTATTTTCGACATTAATTTCGTCACAAAAAAATAAAGCCAATAATTTCCTTACCCTCAGGAATTATTGGCTTTATTTTTATAAATAGACTCTATTCCACCTAGAATTTGGATAAACCATAGCTATTAGAACTTACCCTATTTTTTTAATTTGGC
>NZ_JYNH01000162.1 GCF_000960765.1 Desulfosporosinus sp. I2
ATACCTATATGGGTTTGGCTTTGTTGTGTATTTGCGAGCTGCAAGAATTAACTTTCTTGCAGCTCATATTTTTTGCACAGGAGGACAAAATTATGTCGCTAATAAATGTTGCAAACCTAATGTTTGCCTATGATGGTAGTTATGACAACATATTTGAAAACGTGAGTTTCCAAATAGATACCGATTGGAAATTGGGATTTACGGGGAGAAACGGTAGAGGTAAGACAACATTTCTCAATTTGTTGCTTGGTAACTATGAATACAGGGGTAATATTTCTGCAATTGTCAGCTTTGAATATTTTCCTTTCAAGGTCGTAAACAAGGAATATAATACCCTTGATGTAATCAGCGACATTGTTCCGGATTATACCCACTGGAAACTGATGCGCGAACTTTCATTGCTAGAAGTTTCTGAGGATATTTTATATCGTCCTTTTGATTCATTATCTCACGGAGAACAAACGAAAGTATTGCTTGCCACTTTGTTTCTTAAGGAAAATAGTTTCTTATTGATTGATGAACCAACCAATCACCTAGATATGGCTGCGAGAAAACTTGTCAGTGACTATCTCAATACCAAACGTGGTTTTATTCTGGTATCTCACGACAGATCATTTCTGGATAACTGCGTTGATCATATTCTTTCAATCAATAAGACAACTATAGAAATCCAAAAAGGGGATTTTTCCTGTTGGTGGGAAAATAAAAAAAGGCAAGATAGCTTTGAGAGTGCAGAAAATGAGAAGCTTAGAAAAGACATTCATCGTTTATCGGATTCTGCCAAACGAACGAGTAGCTGGTCTAACGACGTGGAAAAATCAAAATATGGAACTAAAAATTCCGGTTCTAAATTAGATAAAGGTTATGTTGGTCATAAGGCCTCTAAAATGATGAAACGTTCCAAGTCAATCGAAAACAGACAGCAATCTGCAATTGATGAAAAGTCTAAACTTCTCAAAAATATCGAAGACTACGACAGCCTGAAGATTTCTCAACTGGTTTATCATAAAAACCGACTTGCTGAACTTGAAAATGTTTCTATTTTTTACGGTGAAACGATGATTTGCAAAGATATAGGCTTTACGATCGAGCAAGGTGACCGAATTGCGCTTATAGGTAAAAATGGCTCAGGAAAATCAAGTATTATCAAACTTATTTGTGATGTCAATATAAACTATACAGGCACTTTCAGAAAAGGAAGTCAGCTTAAAATATCCTATGTTTCACAGGACACATCGTATCTCCAAGGCAATTTAACTGACTATGCTACAAACAACGAGATTGTTGAAAGCCTTTTTAAATCTATTCTAAGAAAACTTGGTTTTTCTAGAGTTCAATTTGAAAAGGATATGTCAACGTTTAGTGGCGGCCAAAAGAAAAAAGTGCTGATTGCCAAAAGTCTATGCGAACAAGCGCATCTATATATTTGGGATGAACCACTCAACTATATTGATGTACTTTCCCGTATACAAATCGAAGAGCTATTGCTTGAATACCAACCCACTATTTTGTTTGTAGAGCATGATAGGACATTCAGCGGGAATATTGCGACAAAGTTTGTAAATATCTGATTCTATAATAATCATTTATTCTCAATAATTATCCTACCTAAACTTTATTAATGCTGCTGAACGTTTTAGTTGCTCATCAAGAACCTTTGCATAAATTCTTGTTGTTCTAGGATCGGCATGTCCTAAAGCGTCTTGCACAATTGCAAGATTATCGGTTTCGCGAAGTAGTAATGTGGCAAACGTTGAACGCATTTTGTGAGCACTAAAACCGTCAGTATTATGTCCCAAAGTTTTAAGAATTGCCATATATTTTGCTATGAGGTTTTGTACTGCTCTCGTACTTATACGTTTTCCTTGCATAGAGAGAAATAATGCCTCTGATTTCCCCTGCGCATAGCGTTGGCGTTCATTTTGAAGATAATCGTTTATAGCTTTAGAAATTTCAGTATTAAAGTATACGACTGTTTCTTTATTTCCTTTACGAATCACTTCAAAGCAGCCTTTATTAAGATTGGTTGTTGTGAGATTGAGATAACAAAGTTCAGATAACCGCAATCCCGTCCCAATAAAGGTAAGGAATATTGCGTAATTCCGTTTTTCTGTATAAGCATGATATTTGAGCTGCTCCCTCGACAAACCAGTTCCATTCTGCAAAACGTCAGTAAGGTCAGCAATTTGATTAGGCTCAAGAGCTTTAGGAAGCTTTTGATTGACATTAATCGGGTCTAGCTTGATAGTAACATCTTTAGAAATCATATCCTCACGGAGTAGATATCGATATAGAGATTTTATGACTGCTTGTTTACGAGCAAGTGCTCGAACTCCATTGTTGCGCTCAATGCTGGCCCAGCTCAAATAAGCTTCTATATCACGATGACCGATATTTTCCATTAGTAATAAACTTATGCCTACGGGTGAAGAGGGGAAGGTAGACATGGAATCACAGAAAAATTGAAAGAACAACCGAAGTTCATTGGTATAAGCATATTGAGTATTTCTTGATTTATTGATAACAGCCAGGTGATTAATAAAATCTTGTGCGAAATGAGGAAGGGTAGTAACAGGAAATCCATGATTATCTTTCATAATATCGAACCTCCGTCAGTTAAAGAGAATGAATTTCAAAGGTAATAGGTAAAGATGATATCGCTATTATATATAGAAACGTTACAATGTTCAATTATGCCATAAAGAGTATGAATCCGGAAAGGCCATGTTTATGTGTAGCTTCTATTATTTTAATCATAGTCTATAAGATCATCTTTTCAATACTACCAGCCGAACAAACGTTTTTTGGACGTTCTGATGATCTTTTATTTACCTATGTTTACTTCTGTTATCCGGGAGGAAATAATGAAAAAATGACGAATATTATATACTTAACTTAGAATCTGTAGATATTACTCGAATTATCAGTCATCAGCTTTTGTTGATCAACAAAAGCTGACATTGTTTTGATTGATTTTTGCTGAAGAGTCAGTAATTCTACCTAACGAATAATAAAAGGGAGATAGATGCTTGAATAAGGAAGATATCGCCAGCATTCGGAAAGAATTAAAAACAAATAACTCAAAATTAAAAATTCAAGAAATTTGTAGTTATTTTATCAAACAAGAAAGTAAGGACATCCTCTGTTCTGAAGAAATATACTTTGATATGATGGACGAGCTAAAAAAAGAATTATATTTAAAAAACTTCAAAAAGGTATTGACGGGTAAGATTGATTCGAAAATTTTCGAGCTAGAGTTCAAAGACAATAAACTGGGCGAAAATAAAACTCAAAAGCAAATGATCCAAATTTTGAGCACAAAGAATTTTAAAGAAGCGACACAAACTATCGTAAATAAAATTCTGGAAGAAACTTGCGAGAAATATGAGAATGATTTTATGATTAGTTTCATTCGAGGAGAAGCTTATAGATCAGCTAGAAATAAAGATAACGGTCAAGTAAATGATGACGTAGCCTATTCCTTGGAATTCTTTATATGTAGTATCTGCCCTATTATCGTTCCGAAGAACTCACTTAATTTTGATTTCATTGAAAGAGAGTTCTGCACAAGTCTACCTGTGAAAGCTATCATTAATACAGCTGCTCCTTTTGAGGGTTTTATGTTTCCTTCGTTTAGTGAAGATGCAGCAGAGACTGATAAGGTTGTTTATTATACTCAAAAAGAAAACAAGCCCAATCCATTGTTTGTAGAAAATATTCTCGATTGTGAATTTAAATCGACAGCCAAGGCTGACAAAGAGCGTTTTTTAGAAGTTGTTCGAGATATTGTAGGAGCAGAAATCGAGCCTGAAGTTGTTTCGAGCATCTATGAGGAACTTGGTCGTCGGCTTGACGTAGAGGCTGAAAGTGGAGAGGTTTCTTTGATAGGTTTAAAAGATATGGAGAGAATTTTAGAAAATAGCGGAATTAACACCGCTGATAAGTTAAGATCCTCGTTTCTCGGAATTATGGGTGGAGAAAACTATGAGTTTAAAGCATCGAGTATTACCCCTAATTATGCAACAAAGTCGATTAAGATTGACAATAACACTGCGTCGATTTCGATTGGCCCACAAGATCTAAAAAATGTTAAACAAGTCACTAAGGATGGTATACGATATTTGATGATACGAATTGATGACACGGCCACGCTTGAAGGCTTTGATTTGGTAACTGAGGAATTTTAACGGTAGACGGTAGACCATTTGCTTTCGCAGGTCTGTGGGATACTTGGCTGGCACCTACAGGCCAAATCATAAACTCATGTGTGATCATAACGACTACGCCTACTAAGTTGATGGAGCCAATACACAACCGAATGCCTGTAATATTGCCGAAGGACATGGAGTCGCTTTGGCTGGATATGGGATGAGGGAGGTATTATTCAAACGTATGAATACTGATGCAAGGGTCGTTCTTCAAAACGAAATATCTTTTTTCCCGGTCAATTATATTAGCCGCTTTAAACTCTTTAAGTGCCTGAATGACCATAACACGCGAAGAGCCAATCATATCAGCTAGTTCCTGCTGGGTGATTTTGAGATCTATCAACGTCGACGTTGGCCTTTTTTGTCCATATTGTTCTGCTAAACGATAAAAAAGTTGCAACAATCTCTCTTTTACAGGTAGTCCAGTTTCTTTTCCTAATTTCAACATGGTTTCATATCGTTTTTGCCCTAAGTAGCCAATAATCCTTATGGCAAACGAAGGGTCTTCTTTGATTAACGCCTCAAATCGGAGTTTACTGAAACAGCATATGCAAACCTCTTCCATGGCAATGGCGCTTGAATGCTCATTTTGTTCTTGACATAAGGACAATTCACCTAGGACTTCACCTGGGCCACATACATCCAGAATTGTTTCATGGCCATCCACGGTAGTTTGTACGAGTTTCAGCTTACCTGATTTTATAAGGTAAATGGTACTTGTTGACTCTCCTTGACGAAAAAGGTAGTGTCCTCTGGGCAATCTCTTTCTTTGCGTACATTGACACAAGTTAGTAAGTTGCTCTCGTTCCAGTCCCTGAAATACGTCCAATTGTTGCAGACAGATGATGCAACGCTTCATACTTTTCCTCCTCATGTATCAACGGTTGCTATAAATACAGTGTATCAGAAAAATGTCCTAAACTACTATAAAACTTGAAATGCACAATAATCCCGCCTGTCATAAGCGGGATTATTGTGCATTTCAGAAGTTTCTACAGAAGCACCTCTACCTTTTCTGCCCTAAATAGAACCAGTTTCTCTTCTATGCATGCTTTGCCTGTGAGCCTGAAGCCTTTGGGGCCACCTTCCATCGTTGCTATTACAACCTGCATCATTCCGTTATCTTTGATGTTCTGCTGAGTGACCTCCATCTTGTAGATTCCAAACCCTAGTATGTCAGCTTCTCTTATTTCTGCTACTTTTCCCACCACGATCATGTGAGGTTCTCCATGGGCAGAAGCAGTAGTGATGGGAATAAACGGAGCCTTTGATATTACATCTTTAATTTCTTGAGTTATAACCATTTAAATTCACTCCTTAAAATATTTTGTTGAGTATGCCACGTAAATTAACCGATGTAAGTAGGGACTTTCTTTGCTAATGCTTTCTCTAGCGTTTCAACCACACTCTTTTTAAAAACTGCCAGATCAATACTTTCAATTTCGATTGGTACCTGTGTATATTCGAAAAAATCCAAGATATCTTCATCACTGAACTCGGAAACACCGGTGTCTAGGAGCAAAATTTTATCGTAGAAACCAAAATTCTGCCTAGCGTCAATTTCGTCCCAGCCTTGTCCCTGACTGAAAATTTCCCTCCAGTTCTGCAACCAACCTTGAGTAATGTAAAATATCTGATCCGATTTTTCTAGCTCCTCCTGTCTCTCCTTACCTAAAATCAATTCAATACAATTCCTGGGTTGCAACCTGATAACATTACATTTTTCTGTGAACTCGCTCATCTCAGGATGGCACATAGAGCCGAAAAAGAGGACTACCTTTTCTTCGGTCGCATTATCATTTAAAGCCTCGGTGATGCCATCTTTCAGTTTATCATAGTCTACATGCAGAGCTGGTGCTGTATAGATAACTTTAAACTCAGCATCAGATTCCCAGTCAGCTCTTATTTCCTCTAGAACTCGCTCAAGCTCCAGTTGGAATATGCCGCAGGCAACTATGCGTACCTCCATATTAATGTCACCTCTTCTCTGAGCTACGTTATACCTTGAGTCATTAGATCTTAACAAGCTAACTCGTCTTATGTGATCTTAACATGAGGCAAGAAAGAAGAATGTTAAATTATTAACAAAAATTAAAATAGTTAAATGTTTTTGGCGAGACAAAGACAGTTTTAGCATAAGCTAAGGCCCGTCTTTTTAAATTTTAGGGCAATTTGAGAACTGATTTTTCAGTAAAATCCAAAACCTGTAACAAAAGACTGTACAAATTCGGGGCTAGAGAGGTTGACCTTCCTAACTTGTTCAAACACTAACCCTTTGAAAATAGCATAAAGTATATCGGTATCAAAAAGTGACAGAGGTGATGGAGTTGCACATATTACAGATAGGATCAACAGGAGACGATGTCATTGAATTACAGTCGACTTTAAGTATCTTGAAATATAAACCAGGGATGACCGATGGGATTTACGGAGTGAAGACAGCGTTCGCAGTAATCCAATTTCAAAAAGACAACGGCATTGTTGCAGATGGAATTGTAGGACCAATTACCTGGGCGTATCTACAGCGTCTGATGGCTACCAAAACTGCTTTCAATTAGTGAGGTTGTGACGATCAACGACAGCTTTTTAGAAAAAATCAAGGCAGGTAAATATAAAGCCTACCGTTCAGATTTGGACCTGAAAGCGGCAGGAGCTCTTACGGAAGTATTGAATGGTTTTAGTAGCCAAGATCTTCTGACAAGCTTTAAACAAAAGACAGCAAAGTTCTATTTCACAAAAGATTCGCTGGGCGTAAGCATTGAGGTCGCCCATGTAGTAGGCGATCATTTGGAAATGGAGATGAAATATAAGGATCTGGGTGGACTGCTCTTAGTAAAACCTCAATGATCGGCAGATAACAGTTACATGGACCCACTGCTGCGGTTCATGTTTCTTTTTCTTTGTTATTCATTGGGGAGCTTTTACCGGTCTGATCTTTCTTTCTGCTAATCAGAGGGAGAGAGGGCGAAATTGGACAAAACTACTTTGCAAAATCTGGCCATCGCCAACGCAAACTACACAAGAAAACTAGGTTATGAATTATCTAAAAGACAAAATACTAACCTATCAATAGGCTACCACCGTTAAGATGATAGCCTTTTAATAATAGTATTTTTAGAAGATTACACCTAAAGCGATAAGAATCAGAATAGCTATTGCAATAATTCCGACGCCAACCCTTGTACCAACCACAGGGGCGACAGGGGGAGGACAGCATCTACCATAACCCATACCGTACATTAATTATTTCCTCCTTTCAAAATTAGAATACTATTCCCATTGCGATAAGCAGAAGAATGATCACAACTACAATTGCTATTCCTTCTCCAAGACCACTGCATGTCATTTACATTTCCTCCTTTGCCAAGGACATTATTTTATATTAGAAACGGCGTCGTTTGAACATAAAGGGTCTACCCTCAAATCTCTCGAATCTTTCAAATGGCTCAATAAAGAAAGGGAAGAAAGGGAAAAACGGGAAGAACGGAAAAAAAGGAAATCGCCTAAACATATTTATCTGTCCTCCTTTTGTTAATAGCTTCCTTTTACAAATTCGTTATTAAAAGATAACACCCAATGCTATTAAGATTAAGATAGCGATAGCAATGATACCTACCCCTACCCCTACCCCTACCCCTGCTCCTGCACCTACTGCACCAAGACCGAACATATTGTTTCCTCCTTTTTTAACTAGATTTATTAAAATGCGAAGTTAATAAGAGTGTAAAATTAAAAAATCAATTCCCATTGCGATAAGCAGAAGAATGATCACGACTACAATTGCGATTCCTTCTCCGAGACGGTTTTTGGGTCTGCAATCATCTAGATCAATACCACCAAATGCCATTTGCATTTCCTCCTTTTCAAAGAGATAGTACATAATATGCACAAGCTGGGCAACTTGGTACAATATGGTAAATATGTAAGACGTGCATTTTAGAGCATAAAGTTCTTAATACTTCCCTGAACGAGTGCTGGAATATGGCAGCACTTTAGCCTCTACCACAGTCAACCCATTGATTTCGCTAGTATTTTTACAGATTTCAAATGTGTATCAAATTCGGAGTTCTTTAAAGCTTTTGCCAGACATTTCTTTCTATTAAAATTTCAGAAGGAGAGAGAGGATGAAATGCGAAAAAGCTTGCACAAAGCCCGTATGCAAAACCTGAACATATTGTAGGCATATTTTTAAAGCATTTGTTTCGCAGATGTCACAGTTATTTCTAATACTGCACGAACCCATGAAAATCTTTCTTTCATACGATCAAAATCCCCACCTGATTTCACAAAACGGGTAGTTCCTTTCACGATAAAACCTGTTCCTTTTGCTTTGTAACCTTCGATTTCCCTGCTGGCAATCGATAGAATAACATCGTTATGTACGCTAAGGTTTCTTTCCGTTTTGTTGAAGCCATAAGCTGGAATTAACAGTTTGTCATCTGGTGTGACCACTATATAGCTATTCCAAGTATTCACTAAATGTGGGCCATCGTCACCGTTGGTCACGATAGAGACGGCTCCGTCTGAGGGATGAGAAAGTACGTCCAATAATTTTTCGTTAAGCATAATAATACATCCTTTCTGTTTGAAAAGTATTAGTTAACGGCTACTTAGCCGCTGGCTGGCTCAATTAATGTGCCTCACGACCATATTGTTATACATATAATAGTTTCCAAATGTCATCTGCAACAGGCAATTGATAAGTTGGAACATACCATTAAGCAGATCAGCAAATAATATTTTAAAAACCCCTATATCAATAGAAAGCTAGGTGGTGAAGAGGGGCATCCTTGGAGGATGGCCCTTTCCACAAGAATAAGGCCTGAAAATTCCAGAAATCCCTTTTTGTCAGTACTCTTCCACTTCTTTTGAATATAGTAAAGTAACAATCTAGTAATGGAGGATGTTGGAGCCATGACATCTTTAAAACCGGTAAAATATTTAGAGACTCTGTCTGGAAAAGCTGCACATTTATTTTTATATACTGATGGAAATCGTTATGCGGTAAAATGTAAAAATAATTTCCACGGAACAAGGGAGTTGGTAAACGAATTCGTCATCGCCAGATTAGGGCAGCTACTTTCTTTACCTGTAGTACCATTTGAAATTGTGCATATGTCAAAGGAGCAGATTCAGTATATACCGAAAAAGTTTTCTTCCAATTACAAACCAGGCAAACAGTTTGCAAGCCTTTTTATAGATAATTGCATCGGCCTCTCTAAGAAACCTCCTCACCCAACTAAAAATGAAATCAAAAATCACCAGGTTTTGGCCGGAATTTTCGTCTTCGACCATTGGGTGCATAACGCCGACCGCACAAAAAGCAACATCCTTTTAGAACGGCTGCCGGAAGGCAAATATAATATTCATATGATCGATCACTGAAAATGTTTTTCGGGAGGATACAAATGGAATGAGGCAACGCTGCAAAAGCGTAAAGGATTTAAAAAAGATTCTATCGTTCATATTTGGGCAGCGGGCATGCTGGAAGATTTAACGATCGTATCTTCATATATTGAACAAATCTTGGCTTTGCCGGAAGTGTCAATCGAAGAAGTGATTAGGGAAATTCCCGAGGACTGGGACGTACCGCTTCAAGACAGAGAAGCGCTTATTACCTATCTCAAAGAACAGAAAAAAACATTTGCCGATTCGGTATATAAATTTATAAAGAAATATGGGAATGCCTGAAAAATCAATTGCTTGTTTAATGTATTGATTCGCTTGGGTGCAATATTGGGCTCGCGTTCTGGCTATCCTATCAAGCAGTTTAGCTTTCATCCTCATACAAGTTGTTTCATCCCTGCGCCGTGTAGTTTTAAGGGAACTTTAGTCACTACTTCGGTGCTTGTCCTTGTGGACAGCTGCATGCTATGGTCGCCGTAGGGTTTCCCCATCCGGGTAAGCAGCGGGATGATAGGGTGGGTTTTATCCCTTGGCACTTTTCCTATCGCTTGCTAAAGCGGAATTCCATCATGGCCGCGTAACAGTATTGACGGTTACTTACGGGTGCACTTCTAACCACGCTAATCGAGCACTCCGGGCACGTGGAGACCTGTGTACTGCTATATCACAAGGATTATTCGGTAGGGGAAAAGAGTAAAAAGGTAACGGTTGAGGTTGGAATGAATAA
>NZ_JYNH01000163.1 GCF_000960765.1 Desulfosporosinus sp. I2
ACACCAGTGGGTTAAAAACAGTGATAATTGTAGGAGAACTAATTAATTCTACCCGTAAAGCTATTGCTAAGGCCATCGAAGAGAAAGATAAAGCCTATCTTCAGGATTTGACTCGTCAACAAGCTGAAGCTGGTGCTCATTACATCGATGTGAATGGCGCATCAGGCGGCGATGAACTGGAAAATGTCAAATGGCTGGTGGAGCTCATCCAGGAAGTAATTGATGTTCCTTTATGTATAGACAGTCCTAATCCGCAGGCGCTCAAAGTAGGCTTAGAACTTTGTAGCAAAAAACCGATGATTAATTCTATCAGCGCTGAGCCGGAGCGTTGGGAGCTAGTATTGCCTCTCGTAGAGCAATACAAAAGTAAAGTTATCATCCTTTGTATGGACGATAAAGGTATGCCGGAGTCAATAGAGGATCGGTTCGAGTCGCTGATAAGTTAGTGACAGGTCTGACTGCCGTTGAAGTTTCTGAAGACAATATTTATCTCGACCCACTGGTCAAGCCATTAGGCGTAAATCACGCTTTCGGAGTAGATGTTTTGGAGACCACCCGCGCCTTACATCAAAAATATCCGAAGGTACACTTGGTTTCGGGACTGTCCAACATTTCTTTCGCCTCCCGGAACGTAAACTGTTAAACTAAGTTTTTATGATAATGAGTGTGGCAATGGGCATGGATGCTTTTATTCTTGATCCCCTGGACCAAACAATGATGTCCTTAGCTACTGCATCACGGACTCTAGCAGGACATGATGAATACTGTATGGAATATATAACAAAAGTACGTGAAGGTAAAATACACGCGTAAATTGTTGGGGTTTTAGGAATTACATTTCTAAAAATATTTGTGAGCCTACATGTTTTAAGACACCTTTGGAATGTAAAACTAAATTCTAAGGTGTCCTTTTGTTAAAGTGCCATCTAGAAAGGAATACTTCTAAACGCACTTGGAGTAACCCCTACATTGTTTCGAAAATTGACAACAAAATTAGATTCGGAAGAAAACCCGCAATCGAGGGCGATCTCCTTAATTTGTAGAGAGGTGTTTTTAAGGAGTGTCTTGGCATGGTTAATTCGAGTCTTAATAATAAATTCGTAGGGGGAATATCCGGTTTCTTTTTTGAAGTTTCTGGCAAAATGATAGGTGCTAATGTTAACAAGTGAGGCAATGTCATCAAGTCTTAGTTTTTGTCTGTAATTTGCTTCGATGAATCCTATGGCTTCCACAATGGGATCATTTTTTTCAGATTTTTCTAAGGCAAAATCAACAGAAAACATCAGTAGTTCAGTCAACATACGTTGAATATAACACGAAATTATTGGTTCGGGGATTGGACTTTCCGCCCTTGCAGATTCGATAACTGTATTAAAATACTTCGGTATTATTAAATTATTATTCAAAGGGATGACACACCCTAACCGTGAATAGATCAAGTCAAATAGTTCTCTGCTAGTATTTCCATCATAATGAAGCCATAATGTTGTCCAGCCGATATTGGTACCATATTCATGAGGCCTGTGACAATTAATAATTACCAGATCGTTTTCTTTAGCACTATAGGTTTTTTTATTATAACAAACAGTTCCGTGCCCACTCATAACGTACATTAAGAGATAGCTATTGTAGTTATTTCTGCTCACATGGTAATTGGGGTCACAAAAGAACTTGCCGGTGTTCATTGGGTAAAAAAACAGGGATTTGGCTAAATTGCTAGGGGTGAAAAAGTAATATTCCGATCTATCCAGTACCCCTTTTTCGTTTACCTGCATAATGTAAAAACCACCTAAAAAGAAATTTTTTTAAATAGCAAGATTTAAAAACAGATAAGCAATATAAAAGGATGAAATGCTATAACATTACTATATAATATGAATTAATGAGGTGCAAGATTAATTAACTCAATATTATCGTACAAATTGGAGGAAAAACAAATGAATTCTAGAGAAAGATTAATAAAGACCTTGAATCATCAACAACCAGATAGGGTTCCCCTTGATTTAGGAGGAACTTCTCAAACAGGTATAAGTGCCAGCACCCTTTACCAGCTTAGAAAAGCATTAGGCTTAGAGGAAAAACCCATATTGGTACATGAACCTTCACAAATACTGGGTATGGTCGATGAAGACGTTTTAAAAAAGCTTGGTGCAGATGTTGTTGGGTTATGGAATCCTTACACATTTATGGGGTATAAGAATGAAAACTGGAAACCTTGGAACATGCCGGATGGAACACCTACATTGATGTCGGGAAATTTTGAATATTCTGTTGATGGAGAAGGAGCTACTTATGTCTATCCTCAAGGGGACAGATCGGCTCGTCCATGTATGAAAATGCCGGCCGAAGGGTATTTCTTTGACAGTATTGACCGCAGTGGGGGCTTTGAAGAAGATAAACTTGACGCAAAAAGTGACTTTGCGGAGGATTTTCAGGTTTTTGATGATGAAACTGCTAAATACCTTGAAAGAGAGTCAAAACGTCTTTATGAAGAAACAGAATACGGTATTGTTGGAATGTGCGGCGGCGGTGGATTTGGAGACGTAGCTGCGATTCCTGGTGCAAATGTAAAGAATCCTACAGGTATACGTAAGATGGATGACTGGCTTGTCGCTCATATTCTATACCCGGATTATATTCTTGAAGTTTTTGAACTTCAGGCTGAAGTTGCGTTAAAGAATTTAGAGATTTACAAACAGGCTGTAGGGGATAGGATTCAGGTTATCTGGGTAAGCGGCACAGACTTTGGTACACAGAATTCCGAGTTCATGTCACCGGAGACTTACCGGAAGTTCTACAAGCCATACCAAAAGAAACTAAATGACTGGATTCATAAGAACACCAACTGGAAAACATTTTACCATTCATGCGGTTCTTTGGTAAGGTTGCTGGATGATATGGTTGAAGCTGGCATAGATATTCTTAATCCAGTTCAATGTTCAGCTGCAGGAATGGGCCCTAAAATGCTAAAGGAAAAGTATGGACAAAAACTGGTTTTTTGGGGCGGTGGGGTAGATACGCAGCAGGTATTGCCTTTTGGAACTCCAGAAGAAGTTAAATCACAAGTAAAAGAACGGTTGGAGATTTTTTCAAAAAGTGGCGGTTTTGTTTTTAATCCAATTCATAATATTGTCGGAAAAACGCCAGTTGAAAACCTTTTAGCCATGTATGAAGCGGTAAAGGAATACAATCTAACTTTATAAGAGTTTAATATAGATCTTTAGAGAATGTAGAGGGTTTTGTGTAAGTGGTTAAACCTACCATTAGGGAAGGATTGATCATTTGTGCAAAACTCTTCTTCATTGGCAAAAGGCTGCAAATCCGTTGAGGACATTCAAGAGAAACTGAAAAATCTGTTCAAAAATACCTTAAAAGAAATTTTGAAGCCAGCAATTTAGCTTTTCCACCGATCATTATTGAATAATTCACTTATTATGCACTTTAACAACATCATTTACTTAATTTAACTGCAAAATGGATATACCTCCCCTACCCAAAATTAGTCTTCTTAGGCTGAATAACTTGACCTGTGCTATAAGTGGGGTTAACTCTTCCGTCAGACAGTATATTCAAACCACGTTCAATGTGGTAAACCTTCATGAGGTAAGATCGCCGCGCCTTGTCGGAATTCCGATAGGTTTCGGCTCACTCCCTCCCAAACCGTACGTACCCCTCTCGAGGTATACGGCTTTCCATTTATCTATCACTTAGATTATATTTGCATGTATTTTCTCATTACAGACCGGACATAGTGCTAGTGATTTTCTACGGCTTTTCTTCATCAGCTTTTCCCATTCGGTTTTATCGGTTAAATCTTTCAACTGTCTAACGTGGTGGATGCGAATGTCGCTTGTGGTTTTGCCACATAATTCACATATTCCACGCCTGATACGGCTGGCAAGGGTGTTTGAACCTTCGTATTTGCGGTATTGAGGTAGAACATCCGCAAAGTCTGGTGCCGCTTTTACATTCTTGCGGAATCCATCATGATAAACTTCACATCGCTTTAATCCAGCCTTGGTTCTATAGTCCACTCCAAAAATGCCATTCTTTGTGTGTGAAGCCCTCACCTTTGCTATACTTGTTTGCCTTTTGCGGCAAAAGTCTTGTACATGCTACCTATCATTATGAACGCAAAATTACTTAGTACCGTGGCGTTATCTGCTAACCGATAGTAATTGTAGATGCCCCGAATTTCCGCATTGATTTTGCTGATGATTTCAACTTCCGGTCTGTTCATAAGTTTCCCTCGATGAGTGGCTTTCCATTTCTCAATACCATTTTCATCATGGTATATTTTGAAAGCCTTGTATTCCCGCAGTTTATTGACCCACTTTTCCTTTGGAACATAAAGCCTAATCTTGCCACGCCACTGTTTACTAAGACTGCCACGGTTATTACGCTTGGTACTCACACTGTGTGATACTGTGAAGTTGTATCCAAGATAACGCACAAATTCAGAGGCATGCGTAATTTTTGTTTTCTCCTCCGACATAGTGAGCTTTAACTTTTCATGCAGAAACGCCTTTACATCTGCCTTGACTTTTTCAGCATCCTCACGGGAACCGATAATACCTATCACAAGGTGAGTAGACCGGGGGAATTTCACCCCCAGTCTCTCTCAGAACCGGACTTGAAGTAGAGTAGGCACCCAGCGAGTTGCTATCCTAAAATAGTACTTTTCCAGATGCCCCTCTCAGAACGGAGCGTGCAAGTTTCCTGTGCACTCCGCTCGCCAGTGATTAACTTTCAGCCGACATTAGCGTTTACAAATCTCTTACCGTCATATTTACCTGAGTGGATTTTGGTGTGGCATTCGAGACATACGGCCAGTGTTTTTCTTCTCATTGCCATCATTCGTTTCATCCATTCAGGTTTTTCTTTTCTACCGTTATTTTCGAGGTCCTTTAGTTTCTTGACGTGGTGCATTTCAATATTTCCACTTGATCCACATAACTCACAGGTATCTTTCATCAGACGATCAATAAGTTGACTCTTGATGCTGAACACATTTCCTGTCGGTAGCTCATCCATTATGATAGCATCCTTCTTGTATCCGAGCTTAAACCCTCCGAAGTAAGCGACCAACGGCTTTTTCCCTTCCCGTTTCACTTCCGTTTGAAGCACCTTGTAGCTTTGTCCGTCAGTTTCACGGGTCGTTTTGTACAACTTGAAGATTTTGTTGACCGTCGTTTTGAACTTATTCGCAAGGGTACGTGCCAAAGATAACTCCATTGTTCTCTTGAGACCATGTAACTGATGAGCATTATAGGCAAGCAGATAGTATTGGGCGAACCCACGAAATTCGGACTGGTATTGGGCAATAATATCAAAATCGGAGTTAATCGTCCGTTCCTTTCGATGAATTGGTTTTCCGCTCTTCCTATATTGTCTTGCTTTGTCTTTCATCTTCTCATCTGGAACGCGAAAGCCGATCACCCCATTGATGCTGCGCTGTCCTCGTTTATCATGCTTCGTATCCTGATGCAGCACGTGGATATCATAGCCAAGAAATCTCGCCTTTTCGGTTTTCGCATGGGTAATCAAGGTCTTTTCTTCGTTAAGTGTTAATTTTAGTTCACTCACGAGAAAGGTTCTAATTTGTTCCTTGATTTTGATCGCATCCTGCATAGGGCCTGAAATTCCCAACAACCAATCATCCGCATAACGGATATAATAAAGTCGTCTGAATGCCGGATCATTCGAATCTTTGGAAGGCATGGACTGTCTCTGCTTGTTGAGTTCCTTTACTATCTTCCAGTCTTGACGGCGCATGTGCTTTTTAATCTGATTGCTCAGCGCTTTGTAGGTTTTGTTTTCTGTCCTTCTGCCCCCGCGGTTATAGATGGGGAGGATGTGTTTCTCCATAAACTGGTCGAACTTGTCCATATAGAGGTTAGAAAGCAAAGGACTTAAAATTCCCCCTTGCGGGCATCCGCTTAGGGTAGCATTATATTTCCATCCTTCCATATATCCACATTCCAGAAAGTGTTTCATCAGTCTCACGAAGCGATTGTCTTTCACTTTTTCAGCCAGAATTCCCAGTAGAATGCCGTGGTCTATACTGCCAAAACAGTCGCGGATATCGCCTTCAACGAACCATTTTACACTTTTCCAACCATTTTTAGCCCGAATAGAATCCAATGCCGTGTGGCATCCCCGATTGGAACGGAAACCGTGAGAGGCGTTGCTGAATTGTGGATCAAAGTAGATATTCAGAATCAGACGAATGACTCCTTGAAGTAATTTGTCCGACCATGTTGGCAGTCCGAGAGGGCGTTGCTTCTTACTGCCTTTTTTTTTGACATACTCACGTCTGACAGGCGCAAAACGATAAGTTTCCTTTTTCAGTTGATCGATAATTCGATCAATCTTAGCAATGGACATGCCGTCAACTGTTTCGTCTGTCACACCTTTGGTCATCGCGCCGTTGTTGGCATAAATATTCTTGTAAGCGATAAGATACAACTCTTTGTTATAGAGCAAACGGTAGATGCGATATAACGGTAATTCTCGTTTTCCTCTGTCGCCGATGATATCCAATACTTTTTCGGCCTTCTGCATTCCGCATACCTCCAAGCGATTGATATCGTAACCACCTGTCTTCCTTCTCCTGATCTCCCGCATACTTAGTTACCCTTTCGGCGGTAAAACGATCCAGCGGCACATATTAAAGTCCGCCTGTGCAACCGTCATTACGACCGCCACCTTGGATACTACGAAGACTCCGTCACCTTAGAAGTTTCCCCCGTTAGGCAATCCCATGTTCTGCGCAGAAAGAACGTAATAGTCCGACTTAGGTTCCCACTTATTACCTTGCTTGAATTCATTATTCAATGTCTTATGACTCTGGATTTCCCCGAAAGAAACGCTATTTCGGGTATGTCATAAGTGAGGAGTATTTAGATTGTGTATCCTCAGATGTGAGCTTCCATCACTGGTAATTTAGGTTTAGGTAGTCTAACTTTAACCATATCGGACAGAACTTGCGCGACCTGATTCTACACAATCTTCAAATCACCCACGCTTTATCACCATGCTCCTGTATGTGAACATTGTTTCGGTCAGATTATCCATGCTTCGTGATATCAAATGGTAGATGGAGAGCCGTATACATTGAAAG
Organism: Desulfosporosinus sp. I2; assembly: GCF_000960765.1. Taxonomy (GTDB): domain Bacteria; phylum Bacillota; class Desulfitobacteriia; order Desulfitobacteriales; family Desulfitobacteriaceae; genus Desulfosporosinus. Next base: position 7,124 of record NZ_JYNH01000163.1, read on the forward strand.
GGTGCGTCATGTCATGCGTAGAAAGAATTGTCCGGTTACCGGATCAAAGTCATTGGAAATACTTTGAGAACGACACCCGCCTCAAATTGATCATGCGAATATTCCACGGCGTATCCGCTATGAGACTGCTTAACCTACGCACATGGTGGATTAAAATTCTTACATTTACCGCATTACAGAGTTCACAGACACCCTGCTTGAGCTTGTACGCAGGGCTGTATCTGCCAAATGGGTATTTGTATTCGATTTTAACGTCATCACCATATTTTGTCTCACTCGCTTTATCTCTGCGGAAACCATTGTGGTAATACAGCACGGCTCTTTCTACACCCTTTGCTTTGTACTTGACGCCAAGTTTGCCATCGATATCATATTTGGTTCTGACTTGTCTCACTGATTTCTTATACTTTTTGGCGAGCGTCCTTAAAAGGCTGTAGTACATAAAATTGTTAAATTTGTGTAGAACGGAGGCGTTGTTGGCTATTCTGTAGTAGTTATAGAGCCCTCGAACTTCTTGGTTGAATTGTTGGATGATTTCGAGGTCAGTTTTGTTAGCGAGTTTGTTTCGGGCAATAGGGTGCCATTTTTCTGGTTCATTCGATGTTTGGGGTCGGATCCTTATTACTTCATACGCATGTAGTTTTTTAACCCAGCTCTCCTTGGGTATGAGTAGCTTGATACAGTAATTATGGGTGCGTGTCAAGGTACCCTTCGAGTTGCGTCGAGGATTATTGTTACGTGCAACGGTTATGTCGAAGCTGAGAAATTTTGCTCGTTTTGCCGAATGGGTTATTAGCGTTTTTTCAGCGGAGAGGCTTAAACTCAACCTTTCTGATAGGAACTTTGAGATGTCGTCCTTAATTCGCAAGGCATCATCTTTACTTCCAATGATTCCTACCAGAAAGTCGTCAGCATACCTTACATAGGAGAGTCTTCGGTATTGAGGGTCAAATGGATCTGCGTACGGAATATTAACCATTGTCTTTTCTAGCGCTTTAACCTGTTTGCATATTTTAGACTTTTCTGCTTTATCTAAGGTTTTCCATGTGGAGGTGCACTTCTTTTTAATATGGTATTTTTGTGCTTCTGCTTTTCGGTGTTCAGGATTTCTCCTGCGCGCACTTCCCATGTCGAAGGACTTTTTAATTTCCATCATATATTTGTCTAGTTCATTCAGGTATATATTCGCTAGAATCGGACTGATGATCGACCCTTGGGCAGTGCCGCTGTATGTGACGTAATACTGCCTGTCTTCCAAATAGCCTGCTTTAAGGAATTTTCGAATGAGTTGAATAAATCGTTCATCCTTTATTCGCTTGCGCAGTATTCTTACCAGAATGTCGTGATCGATGGTGTCAAAATAGGCCGAAATGTCACCTTCAATGAACCACTTTACCCCGTTGAATGTACATTGAATTTGTTGAAGTGCTGTGTGACAGCTTCTTTTCGGTCTAAACCCGTGAGAGCAACTGAGAAATGTATCTTCCCAAATGCTTTCTAAGATCATCCTTGTTGCTTCCTGTACCAGCTTGTCGTCGATTGAGGGAATACCCAGTGGGCGTTTCTTTCCATTCTTCTTCAGAATGTAAGTTCGTCGTGCTGGATTTGGTTTATAGGTTCCGTTTCTTAGCTGGTTAATAATGTCGTTGATCCGTTCTAGGCTTGTTCCATCGATTGTTTTGCCGTCAGAACCCTTTGTCATGTTGCCCGGTTTTGCATAGATTTTGTTGTACGCTAACAAGAAGAGCTCTTCGTTATACAGATTCCTGTAGATTCTTTTGTACTCATAGCCTTCGGCTTGGGCATGCTTCTTGAGATTGTTCATGATCACTAATGGATTTCTCAATGTCTCTCACATCCTCCATAGTTTCTGAACGTTGACTGCCTCCCTTCGCCATGTGATGGGCTTTCCCCATCTCCGACTACTACGGAGGCTCCGTTGCCATGGCAAGCTAGCTTGCTTTAGGCAATCCCCATTTAGGTGTTAAGAGAAAAGCTTGTCTTGATGTCGGATACGATTTTCGCCCTTTCATGAATACTCAAGCAGGAGGGATACGTACTACTGCCATGTCTCCTTACCATAAAGGCATGGCGTTACCCCTTGCAGCGTTTCAATGGTTGCTTCGCTGCCGATACATCTTTGGCCCTTCGAGCTGTCGTTCAAGCAATACAGCTTTTATCCTCGTTCAAGACTTTTGTCTTGCCTGTTCAGTCGCAGCCTAACCATTGGCTGACTTATGGCTTTACCAGTATGCTATTTTCCTGATTGGCGTTTCCACTTTTCAGTAAACTGGTTGACAATAGGTCGTTGTAGTACTGGCCTACTACGTGCTAACGCAGATTCTCTTAGCACCCTGTTATGGGCGCACCATATGTTATGTCCACACCCCAAACCTGATTCGGTCGCACTATCTTAAGATTTCTCAACAGATATGGTTTAACATATTGGGCGTGATAACGTTTGCTGAGATTGGGTTTAGGATAGATTGTAATAATATCCATTGCTTTCATTAAACGCCGTACACGCTTACGATTGATTATCTCATTCTTACAAAGAATATCCGTAATTTTGCGATACCCAAACGTGGGATGGGCGGTATGTATTGCATCAATCTTGTGCATTATTCCAATGGTTTCCTCATCCGGACCGGTAACCTTCGGTTTCCTGTATGTGCTGCTACGATTGACCGATAATAGCTCACACTGACGTTTCACCGTCAAATGCTCATGATGGTGTTCAACAAGTTCCATACGCCTACTATCTGCCCCGTAATTCTCTAGATTTTTTTTTCATCCAATCAACTTCGATCGTTAATTGGCCTACTTTTCGCTCGAGTTCTGCAATTTGATCTTCCTTCTCTACAAGGACCTGCTCGGCGTCAGAGGGGCCTTTCTTAAACACTTCAAACGCTCGTTCCTGAAACTGAGTCTTCCAGCGACCAATTACGACGGGACTGATCTGATGCGTGGCAGCTAGCTCATTAACCGTAGTTTCCTCCCGCAGTAATTGAAGAACAACTTGGGCTTTGAATTCTGGGGTAAAGGTTTTTCTCGTTTTACTCATGTTACCAGTATAACCTAATTTTTCAATTTACTGTCTCACCTATGGGGTTCAGTATATCCCAGTGTCCGTGTCGATCGAAAAATATCCGTTTTAATACATTTGCATCCATATGCTTAGAATACCAAATTCGCAAGTAAAGGGGTACTCTCCGG
>NZ_JYNH01000164.1 GCF_000960765.1 Desulfosporosinus sp. I2
GGAATCAAAGATGCCGATGGTACTTGACATCATTAGTGAAAATATTATTAAGCACGGCAATCCGCTGGCCTTAAAGGGTTCAGAGGTTGCATCTTGGGCTAAAGAACTTGATTTGCCTGTTAAAGGAGAATTACTATTCTATACGGGTGGAGAATATCAATTGCTGCCCTTTATTGACTCATTGGTTAAGACGATTACTCATCTTGACCAGGGTAGTAAAGTGTTTTCAATGATGATGGGTGCACGAAATATATTGAATAAGACTGGGATTAACGCAGAAAAAATGTACGCTTCTGTCCTTGCTAAGGACAAAGATAGATATAACTCAGTTTGCTTAAAGGCTGCAAAAGTGCTCCACGGTCTCGGCTATGAGTTTTGTTATTCCGGAAATGAGGAGTTATATAGCGGTGCTTTGCTCTATGAACTAGGTTACTTAGAGGATATGAAAAGCTATGTCCAAAAAGTAGTTGAAGTGATTAGAAACAGTGGTGCTAAGACGATCGTCTGTCTGTCTCCCCATGCTGCAGAAGTCTTTAAATTCATTTATCCTAAAATGGTTGACGGGTTCGATTTAGAAATTGTAACCTTTGTTGATCTCGTCTGGCAACGGCGAGATCAACTTGCCAAAATTGAAGCCTCTGGAGCGGTCGTTATTCATGATTCCTGCCGATTGGCCCGCGAGTTAGGAATTCATCAGGAATTACGAGACATTTTAGAAAGCGTTGGGGCAGACGTTAAAGAGGCTCCTCGCAATCGGGAATGGACGTCATGTTGTGGCGGGCCGATTAAGATCCTCTTTCCAGAGTTATCCCATGTCATTGGATCCCGTCGGGTGAATGAGTTGAAGGAAAGCGGCGCCGAACATATTTTGACGTCTTGTCCCTATTGTTTATCAGCCTTAGAGGGTGGTCGAGCTAAAGGGGATTCGGCCATTATTGAAGATTTAATCGAATTCCTATATAGGGGGAGTAAAGCATGACCGTCGACTTAAGAAAAGACTTTGTCACCTATGCCAAGGACCTAAATAAAGCGAGCGAAGACACTAATATACGAACAGCAATCTCAAGGGCGGTCAGTTCATACCGCAACACAGTTTCTGAGACGCTAGAGCGTTTTCCACACACTCCAGAATTGGCAGAGGAAGTGCAAGGGATTAAACGCCACTCCATGGCGAACTTAGATAATTTGTTGAACCAAGCAATGGATTCGGTTGAGCGTAACAAAGGAAAGGCGTTTTTTGCTAAAGACCATCAAGCTGCTTTGGAAATTGCTCTCGGTATTATTGGCCGGGGTAAAACTGTAGTCAAAGGGAAAAGCATGCTGGGCGAAGAACTCCACTTGCGTGAGTATTTAGAGGAGAATGGTAACGAGGTTTGGGAGACAGATTTGGGCGAGTTCATCCTCCAACTGCGTAAGGAACGTCCGATGCATATTCTTTCTCCTTCCATTCACGTACCACGTGAACAGGTAGCGGAAGTTTTCAGCAAGTTCTTTGGCAAAGAAGTACCTCCTGATATTGCTGAAGAAGTAAAGGTCGTACGAGAATTCCTTAGAGAGAAGTATTTCACAGCCGATGTGGGAATCAGTGGAGCTAATGTGGTAGCTGCCGACACAGGTGCGATGGTTATTATCGAAAATGAAGGTAACGTACGGCTCGCTACCGGTGCTCCCCCGGTTCATATCGTGATGGTGGGGACCGAGAAATTGGTTCCAACCTTCCAGGATGCCATGAAAGTTGCTGAGGTTACTTGGCGCTATGCTCAGTATGGCGTACCGGGCTATGTCAATATTGTCAGTGGTCCGAGTAAAACGGGTGACATTGAGAAAGTAACCACGTACGGGGCGCACGGTCCCAAAGAATTCTATGTCATCTTTGTGGACAATGGTCGCAGTGATATGGCCCGTGAGGATAAGTTTAGCCAGGCCCTGCATTGCTTACGTTGTGGCGGGTGCATGTATGAGTGTCCTGTTTTTCAAGTGACTGCGGGTCACTTCGGACATGTCTATATGGGTGGAATCGGTGCCATCTGGACGGCATTTGTAGCTGGTGGCATGGAGAAAGCGGCTCCGCTCGTTTATTCCTGCTTACGTTGTGGTAGATGTGTCGAACGTTGCCCGATGAGCATCGAGGTACCTGCCATGATCGGAGAGCTACGCGAGCGTATTGTATACGGTAAATATTAGCTTCAAATAGAATGAACTTGAATAAAAAACAAGCGTCCAAAAGGAGGACGCTTGTTTTTATTGTTCTAGACGGACCACAACGATCCACGCATCTCAGATTATCGCTCTCTCGAGAAGCACGCAGGGCAGACTGGTCAATTCGACTTTACATGATTCGTAGTATTGATAGGAAAAGAGGGAGTATCAGCGAACGTATTGACATTCCTTAAAGCAAACACAACAATTTTTCTCAAAACCTTTTCATTTAAGGAGGCAGGATCAAGTAGTTTCATTCTCTTAAGGTAGTTATGGGCAGATTTTGGAATAGGTCTAAACAATTCCAAACCTATCCCTTTGACTAATTTAAGACGATTAGCCTTTGCAAGTGCCTTCAAGGACTTTAACGCTCCCCCTAAGGCAACCTCCTCTTCCGTAAAATCCGTACCAAATGGGAATTGTTGAAAGAAGCCTTGAGACTGATAAGGCTTGAGCAGGGTAGAGATTTTTTGAGGTAGGTTATTTCTAAATTCTTCTGGAATTTCATAATCCATGGGTATCTTGCCCGCCTTTTTGGCTTGATCAAGGAGTTGCTTTTGAAACCTTGAATCAGCAATATTAATCATTTCGGCGATGACTTGTTTTTCCGGTTTACTTCGAATGTCTGCGATTCCATACTCTGTGACTACGATATCTCTCAAATGTTTGGGTATTGAGCAATGCCCATAGCGGAAAACAATGTTGGACTTGAGGTTTTTACCAGACCCTTTTGTACTTTTGACCATCATAATAACCCTCGCATCAGATAAGGCATGACCCATAGCGACGAAATTATATTGACCACCAATTCCACTGACTACTTGCCCATTCTCAAGTTGATCTGAGGCAATTGAACCGAGAACACTTGCCACCATACCAGTATTAACAAAGCGGGCATCCTTTCTTTGCAGGGTCCTTAGTTCTTCCCCACCGTAAAGCTGGTTTACTTTTTCGACAGCAGACATGACAAAGAGTTGCCTTTCTTCTTCACTCATTTCCTTAAGAGCCTGATAAAAGGCTTTTGGGCCTAAAAAGAAGGCACCCTGTATTACAAACCCCTTGAGAAGTTCTTTTCCAAGCAATTGTTTAATCTTTTGTCGATTTGTTTCTTCATTCATATCGACGGAATAGCTAAGCTCTCCATCGATAATAGAATGATTTTCATACTTAAGGCCCTTTTTTAGAATTCCGTATTCAGAAAGAAAGGCAAAGTCTTTGGCGCTAAGTTTTGTATGAACCGCCTTCATTTCAAGCAGTTGATCAATGATATCCGAAGGGATGTTATCAGCGGAGAGCTTGCCGTCATTAATTAGTTTCATAAGAGGGATGCTGTCAAAAACCTTCCTCTTTAAGATCTTGCTTTTATACATTTGCATAAAAGCATCGACAAACATCTCGGAGGAGCCAAAAAGCCCCTCTTGGAAGACTCCTGTATCCCCCCATTGAGTAATTAGTTTTTCATAACGTTTTGTTAAGGTAGCTTTTTTCAAGATTTCCTGATAGACATCATTATGTTCATTGCGCATAATAAGTCCTGAAACAATTGCGTCGCCAAGGGCGCCAATCCCAACCTGTAATGTGCCACCGTCTTTTATCAAGGTGCTGACATTGAGACCAATCATGTGATCGGATAGGGCCACAGGATTTTGTGGTGGACAGAAAAGTTCATAGTCGTATTGTGGCCCCTGAAGAATAATGTCATAGTTTTCCGCTTCTACAACAGCATCTCCATACATAAAGGGCATTTTGTTATTGGCTTCCCCGATAACAACTACCTTTTGACCGTTGGCCTTCATTACATTCATTTTTCGGATAGTTTCAAGACAGATATCTGGGTTGCAAGCCATGGAGTAGATGGTTTTGCCGTTGATCTCTTGGTAACCGATAAGTTCACCAAAAACATTTGTTCCGAGGGCTAAAGCATCACGAACAACATGAGTGTAGTGCGAAGACAAATGGTGTTGCTGAGGTATTGGATTATTCAAGTAGGTGCCTGCTTTACTGAAAAATTCAAAGAGTTCAACATTCTTAGCAAGTTTTCCCTCTCGGAAATCAAGCATATAGTCAAACTCCGGAACCCCAGCGAAGACTCTATCTGAAAGAGGCTGAAGAAACCGTTTTTCTAGCTCGGAGTGGCCTTTTGGTATTTCAAGTGAAAGAGCAGTGATGATTTTAAGCGAGATTTCCGGATCTTCTTTGGCTCGCCTGTAGAGTTCGTTGATAAAGAGAACGGGTTTCCCCAGGGCAAGGGTCATAGAGAAGGTAATATCCTTCCCGACATAGTTGATGACCGTTTCGACACATTTTTTCACGTCGTTATAGATCATTCCCGGCTTTTCATTTAACATTATTGTCGCCTGCCATTTCGTTGAAATTTTCTAATAACAGAGTGCACATATAATTGTGAATGTGGATTCATTAATTGAATATTATCATAAATCCATCAACAATGTAATCACAATTTAATTAAATATTCATTAATTTGTGAGTATCTATAGTTCTTTAACGCATTGTTTATTTAGTTCTTAACAATTAGAGATATAATTAAGAATTGGTATTATATTCTGACTATTTTTGATTTAAGATAGAAATAAGTAACAAAAAACAAGCATCCTCCATTTTGATAGTTGAAAGGAGGACGCTCGTTGATTTTTGTAATCACTTAGAATTTTGGGGACTGAGTTTCAGATGGTCCCATTGTAATTAGTTATTTATGCAAAGTTTTTGAAGCACTATTGGAGATTGGTACACGAGCAGAATCGTTAAGACTGTTAGTACTCCTCAAGGCAAAGGTAACGAGTTTTCTCATGATTTTTTCTTGCAGTGAAGAAGGCTTGTGGAGGTTTAATCGTTCCATAAACGGATAGGCTGATTTTGGAAACGGTCTGAACATTTCAAAGAGCACCCCTTGAACTAGTTTAAGGCGATTGCCAGTTAAAAGCCTTTTTAAGGCTTTTAAAGCACCCCCCAGAACCACCTCAGTCTCCGTCAAATCCGTACCAAACGGAAATGGTTGAAAAACACCATGGGCTTGAAAGGGTTTTAAAAGATTGCTGATCTTTTCTGGCGTATTATTTCTGTACTCTATCGGTATCTCATAATCCAAGGGGATTTTACCTGCTTTTTTTGCTTGAGCTAGGAGTTGCATTTGAAATCGAGAGTCAGTGATATTGATTAATTCAGCAATAACTTGTTTTTCAGGTTTACTACGAACGTCAGCAATTCCATACTCTGTAACTATGATATCCCTCAGATGCTTGGGTATAGAGCAATGGCCATAACTGAAGACAATGTTGGATTTAAGACTTTTACCGTACCCTTTAGTACTTTTGACCATCATGATAACTCTAGCATCCGGGAGGGCATGCCCCATGGCCACAAAATTATATTGTCCGCCGATTCCGCTGATAACCCTGCCATCCTCAAGCTGATCTGAGGCAATAGATCCCAGAACACTTGACACCATGCCGGTATTGACAAACCGAGCATCTTTTCGTTGTAGAGTTCTCAGCTCTTCCCCTCCATAAAGTTGGTTAACCTTTTCGACACCGGACATGCCAAAGAGCTTTCTTTCCTCTTCGCTCATGTCATTGAGCGCTTGGTAAAAGGCCTTTGGGCCAACAAAGAAGGCGCCAAGGATAACTTGACCACCTCGCAACTCCTTTCCAAGCAACGTTCGGAGCTTCAGGCGATTTTCATTGTCAGTCAGATCTGCGGAGTAATGACTCTCTCCATCACGAATAGAGCCTGATTCATAGATAAGACCCTGCTTTAGAATTCCAAATTCTATGAGAAACGAAAAATCTTCCTCGTTAAGTTTAGAATGAACTGCTTTCATTTCAATAAGTTGGTCAATAATGTCGATCGGAATGCTATCTACTGAGAGTTTTCCGTCATTAATTAGTTTCATGATAGGGATGCTGTCGAAGACCTTCCGCTTTAAGATTTTGCTTTTATACATCTGCATAAAAGCATCAACAAACATTTCGGAGGACCCATAAAGCCCCTTCTGGAAAACTCCAGTCCCCCCCACTCAGAGATCAGTTTCTCGTATCGTTTCATAATCCCAGACTTTTGAAGAATTTTCTGGTAAAGGTCATTGTGGTCATTACGCAGGATAAGTCCGGAGACAATAGCGTCTCCAAGCGCACCGATTCCTACCTGAATGGTGCCGCCATCTTTTATCAGGGTACTGACATTGAGACCAATCATGTGGTCGGGCAGAGCAACCGGGTCTTTAGGAGGACAGAAAAGTTCATAATCATATTGTGGTCCCTGAAGAATAATGTCATAAGTATCCGCTTCTACAACGGCATCTCCATACATAAAGGGCATCTTTTTGTTTGCTTCCCCGATAATAGCAACTTTCATCCCCTTGGCTCTTAACTTTTTAAAGTTTTGCACAGCTTCAAGACAGACATCTGTGTTACAACTCATAGAATACATTGTCTTACCATTGATGTCTCGATAACCTATCAATTGTCCGAAGACGTTAGCACCTAAGGCCAGAGCATCCCGATTAGCATGGGTATAGTTTGTTGCCAAGTGATTTTGCTGAGCTTCGGGACTCCCTAGGTACCCACCCGCTTTACAAAAGAATTCTAAAACTTCAACATTCTTGGAGAGCTTTCCTGCTCGGAAATCGAGCATGAAGTCAAATTCCGGAACTCCTGAGAAAACCCTATCCGATAGGGGCCCTAAAAATCGTTTTTCCAGGTCGCTGTGCCCTTTGGGTTTTTCAAGAGTAAGAGCAGTGATAATCCTAAGCTTAATCTCAGGATCCTCTTTGGCTCGCCGGTAGAGCTCATTAATAAAGAGAACAGGTTTTCCTAGGGCTAGAGTCATACTAAAGGTGATATCCTTTCCTACATAATTGATAACTTCATCAACGCACTTTTTAACGTCATCATAGATAATTCCCGGCTTTTCATTCATGTTATAGTCGCCTGCCATTTCATTATATTTTGCAAAAAACGAGAGCGCGTTTCTATACCGAAGTTATTACCAAGAGAATCTTATCCAATTTACAAGACTCCAACTTTTATAAGTGGGGGAGTCCTGTAAAATCCAAGTTTCAATAAGCAACAAATGAATTCAAATTCATTTAATTGAATATTATCACAAATTAGATAATAATGTAATATCAACGCATAAATTTGTTAATTAATTTTGACTATTAATACTAGTCTAATAAATTGATTGTGTTAAAACGTCTTTATTGGCTTATTAAAAAACTCTTTATAGAAAAATTGGACAAAAAAAGGTTGTACAAACTTCACAAGTTTAATACAACCCTTTATCACTATATAACCTATTATTTATTTTTAAACCTTGAAAAGGAATCTTCGAACATCGTTTCTGTGGATCCTAATTCATTGACATGATGCAGATACTTAAAAGCATAAAGGAGTAGAACGTGGGAAAAAATAGCAAACATAAACGTTTCAGCGATACTCCATTTTAACAGATGAATCTGTTTAAGTAATAACGCTGTATAGTTCATAGCAGTGGCCCATAAAGTAAAAAACATGACAATCCAGATCTGATATCTTGGAAAACGCCACAGCAAATAGCCAAATACAGTCGTAACTGCAAACCAACTCAAAGTAAAAAACACGGGTATATTAGAGAACGTGAGTATATCTGGTCTAAAAGACCAACCTTTAAATAGATTGACTGCAATTATTTGAACAATCCATGTATAAATGAATCCTCCCAGAAATGAAAATAGAATAAGTTTTCTAAGATAGTTTATAGGTACTAGAAATAGAACAAGAGACCAGTAGGCAACGGCCTGAATAAGCCAATATAAGTTTATGAGAATCACCCCCTAAGCACTATTATGGTTTATATTTTACTTTCTATGTATATCAAATCAAGCATTTTCCATTAGGGGGTCATATAAAGTAAAAAGCCCCTAACAGAGACACATTATGAACCACAATTATAGGGTTCTCTTTTATACGTGTCTACTGTATGGGGATGATAATCCGTGAAACTCTTTTATAACCTCTTTTAAATCTAGACTATTATAGACTATTATTTAACCGCTGTTGAATTTCAACAAGGAAATCTCGTGTTGATACAACTTTTTTATCCGTCAACTCTGAGAGTGCGCCTAAATCCTTCGTCATGACTCCTTCTTCAATCGTTTGAATCGAAGCGGCTTCTAATTTATTGGCAAAGACAATCAGCTCATCAATTCCATCTAACTCGCCGCGTTTTCGCAAGGCTCCTGTCCAGGCAAAGATAGTGGCCATGGAATTTGTTGAGGTCTCTTCTCCTTGGAGGTGCTTGTAGTAATGTCGAGTGACTGTCCCGTGTGCAGCCTCAAATTCATAAAAACCGTCGGGAGATAATAACACGGAGGTCATCATTGCTAGGCTACCAAAAGCAGTGGCCACCATGTCAGACATAACATCACCGTCGTAATTCTTACAGGCCCATATGAAACCACCTTCTGACCGAACAACGCGGGCAACGGCGTCATCGATCAGAGTGTAGAAATATTCAATCTTAGCTTCTTCAAACTTGAGCTTATAGTCTTGGTCATAAATGTCTTGGAAAATATCCTTAAAGGTATGGTCATAGATCTTGGAAATAGTATCCTTTGTGGAAAACCATAGATCCTGTTTGACTTCCAGAGCATAATTAAAGCAAGTTCGTGCAAATCCTTCAATCGATTTATCAATATTGTGCATGCCCATAATAATCCCTTGACCGCTAAAATCAAAAATAGTCTCGCGTACTTCCCCATTCTCTCCGGTAAAGACAAGCTCGGCTTTGCCAGGACCACCAACTCTATATTCAGTATTCTTGTAGATATCACCATAAGCATGTCTCGCAATAGTAATTGGCTTTTTCCAGGTGGCAATTAAAGGCTTGACACTGTTAACGATAATAGGTGCTCGAAAAACGGTGCCATCAAGAATGGCGCGAATCGTACCGTTAGGGCTTTTCCACATTTCTTTCAAGTGATACTCTTCAATTCTTTGTGCATTGGGCGTAATGGTGGCACATTTGACCGCCACGCCATATTTTTTAGTTGCTAGGGCCGAATCAATCGTGATTTGGTCGTTGGACTCATCCCTTTTTTGCAATCCCAAATCGTAATACTCAGTTTTAAGGTCAACATAGGGTTCAATTAATAACTCTTTAATCCATTTCCAGATTATCCTAGTCATTTCGTCCCCGTCCATTTCTACTAAAGGGACATTCATTTTAATTTTACTCATTTAAAGTTGCTCCTTCCTAATCATCAACGGTATTATACTATAATATCAACCTGTTAGTCCTTCATTAGTCGTAACGTTTTTATATGTATTCAAAATACTTTCCTGGTTTATTTTAGTGCCACTTTAGTAGGGGTAGGCTCCACATTCCCTTGACATATGGGGACTCAAGAGTTAAACTATCAATATACCCCTATGGGGTATAAATTATAAATCTGATATTTGGTGTTCTTATACTAGTCAGAAAGTATAACTTCGTTATTTACTTTCTGGAAGGTCCCTTCTCGCCATCACGGCGCCTTGCCATCCATGGCGGCGCTCTAATCTCGAACATCCTTGTTCGAGTCTTGGCTACAGGGACACTCGGCCAATCCACACTGCTGGAGTATGCGTAGTGAGTTGCAGTGTGGCGATAAGCTCATCCGCTTATCGTCGTGGCCAGCGTATAAGGGCAACTGAGGCGACGACACAGGACGTGTCTAGTGTCGAATGCGCCATGGATGGCTTAGCATTCGACCGGCCGCCTTCGCCAAGGCTAACTAGAAGGCTAATTCGTGCGAAGACAGTGTCTTCGCTCCGCTAAGCTAACACGTGCGAAGACAGTGTCTTC
>NZ_JYNH01000165.1 GCF_000960765.1 Desulfosporosinus sp. I2
AGGTAAGTAGTGAACTGGACCAAAAAACACCGGTGTAGCTTTTAGACTACTCCGGTGCATTTATTCAAGATTCAAGATTTAAAAACTCGATTAGGCGGATTCTTCTTTCTTGCTTTTTTTTGACTTTATCCGTCATCACAAGTAAAGGTTCTTCTTTCTTTAAGACAACATCCTGGGTGACGACGCATTTCATAACGTCACTGCGCGAGGGCAAATCATACATTACGTTGAGCATGAGTTCTTCAACAATAGCCCTTAAACCCCTCGCCCCAGTATTCCTTCGAATCGCTTCAGTCGCAATCGAAGAAAGTGCTGCGTCCTTAAATTCAAGAGTGACTCCGTCTAGTTCCATCAGTTTTTGGTATTGCTTAACTAAAGCATTCTTGGGTTCAGTTAGGATTCGGACTAAAGCTGCTTCATCTAAAGCCTCAAGGGTTACTATCACGGGTAAACGTCCTACAAACTCAGGAATTAACCCGAATTTTTGAAGGTCTATTGGTAAAATATCTTTCAAGACTTCGCCAACATTTCTTTCAGATTTGTTCTGAATATTGGCACCAAAGCCCATGGTCTTTTGTCCAGACCGATTTTGGATAATTTTCTCAATTCCATCAAAGGCTCCACCCACGATAAAGAGAATATTCGTGGTATCTAATTGAATGAATTCTTGATGCGGATGTTTGCGACCTCCTTGAGGAGGAACACTAGCAACCGTTCCTTCAAGGATTTTCAGTAAGGCTTGCTGGACTCCTTCTCCGGAGACATCCCGAGTAATCGATGGGTTTTCCGACTTACGGGCAATCTTATCGATTTCGTCGATATACACAATGCCTTTTTCCGCTTTCTCGACATCGTAGTCAGCTGCTTGAATCAATTTGAGGAGAATGTTTTCTACATCCTCACCCACGTATCCCGCCTCTGTCAGTGACGTGGCATCCGCGATTGCGAAGGGGACATTAAGGACTTTGGCTAACGTGGAGGCCAGCAAAGTTTTCCCTGAACCCGTGGGACCTAGCATGATAATGTTCGATTTTTGCAATTCTACATCATCAATTTTCATGCCAAGGTTGATTCGTTTATAATGGTTGTAAACTGCTACCGAAAGTGCCTTTTTAGCCTGTTCTTGACCAATAACATACTGATCGATCACTGCCCGAATTTCCTTGGGTTTCAGAATGTCTCCGATTTCAACACCCAAGTCGTCCGTCAACTCTTCCTCAATGATCTCATTACAGAGTTCAATACACTCGTCACAAATATAAACGCCTGGACCCGCGACCAATTTTTTTACTTGCTCTTGGGTTTTACCGCAAAAAGAACACTTTAATTGATTTTTGTCTTCGGTGTACTTTGCCATCCTCTCACCTCTATACCTCAGAATTTCACCCTCAAGCCGTAGATCTTAGGTGTTCTGCTCTACTAAATAGTTGACCGTCTTTTCGCTGATCAAACTTTGTTTATAGAACTGAAGTTCTCCACGGGCAATGAGGGCATTTTTGAGCATTTTAGCGTCCTGTCCATGAAGCTCACTTAGTTTTTTGATCTCTTCATCTACTTCGTCTTCCGAGACCTCAATTCCTTCTACCTTGGCAATAGTTTCTAAAACTAAATCCATTTTAACGCTCTCTGCAGCTTGAGGACGCAAGCGTTCCTGCATAACTTCCTCTGTTGTGTTGGTGAACTGATAGTACTGCTCCATAGTCATGCCTTGTTGAGTAAGATTACGATTCAAGTCCTCTACCATAACCTTAATTCGTTCTGTAATCATGACCTCTGGAATCTCAACACTAGCATTGTCTACAACTTTAGCTATGATTTTCTTGAGGTGTTCATCTTTCATTCTCAATTCGGTACTCTTCATTAATTTATTCCGCAAGTCGCTTTTCAATTCATCGAGAGTCTCAAATTCACTGACATCTTTTGCAAATTCATCATCCAGAGCGGAAAGTTCCTTGCGCTGGATCTTTTTGACATCTGTTTTGAAAACGGCACCCTTGCCAGCAAGCTCTGTACTATGATATTCATCTGGGAAGGTAACGTTGACTTCGACATGTTGTCCAATTTCTGTTCCGAGCAGGCCTTCCTCAAAACCAGGAATAAAGGTGCCCGAACCAATGGTCAGCTCATAACCCTCCGCTTTACCACCTACAAAGGGCACCCCATCTACGAAGCCTTCAAAGTCAAGGGTAATGGTATCATCATTTTCGACCTTGCCTTCTTCAAGCGTTACTAAGCGGGCATGTTGTTGCTGTTTGCTTACTAGAGCTTCCATAACTTGATCTTCTGTGATGCTCACTGCATCTTGTTCAATTTTAAGCCCTTGGTAAACTCCAAGCTCAACCTCTGGCTTGACCATAACCTTTGCCTTGAAGATTAGATCCTTACCTTCTTCAATTTGTACTAGGTCCACTTCAGGACGATCAACAGGGTCGATTCCGCTTTCCATAACCGCTGTTGCATAGGCTGGTCCGATTAAATGATCTAAGGCTTCATCATATAGGGCTTCTTTTCCCACATGTAGTTCAACCATACGGCGTGGAGCTTTACCTTTTCTAAACCCGGGAACATTAACCTTTTTCGCTAAATTCTTGGCTGCTTGGTTTACAGCGCTGACGAATTTTTCTGAGTCTACAGTTACTTCCAAAGCAACAAAATTCTTTTCTAATTTCTCTACCGAGACTGACATATATTCTCCCCCTTAAAAGACTAATTTACTCTATGTGCAAGGCAGTTGTGGGATACTTCGATAGTCTTACCGTTTTTTCAAGACTACAAACCCCCGCTAAGGCCAAATACATCTAAAGAAGCTTAATGGTGACACAAATCTAAGACTTTCTAAATTGAACAAAAAATTTACTAATCAATTATAACAGACTTATAACACGTAATCAAATTGCCTAAACTAGTTCAAATGCCTTGAATTAAAGGGGCATTGTATAGAGGTATCTGCAACGTCAATTTGCGAATCTATCTAACGCGTTTAGCTTGGATAACTCTGATTTTTCAGGACAAAATAATTTAGGTAAAAATCTAGTACTCAATGAGTCCCTCTTAGTATAAAGAAAACTTGGCTGGCGCCAAGCCTTGCGAAGGCGGCCGCCTTAGTTGCCCTTATACTTCCAGACGAAGACACTGTCTTCGCACGTATTAGCCTTCTTGCAGTATATAACGAAGTTATACTTTCTGACTAGTATAAAAAAGGAGATTAGTTATGCCTTTAGTTGTTTTCAGAACTCTTATTCTTTACGCGCTAGTTATCGTCGCACTTCGTCTGATGGGAAAAAGAGAGATCGGTCAATTGCAACCCTTTGAGTTGGTCGTTATTCTCATGATATCCGACTTAGCTGTCGTACCCAGTGAGAATGTGGGTATTCCACTCCTCAGCGGTATCATCCCAATCCTAGTCCTTCTCTCTGCAAGTCTAACCTTAGCATGGATTTCCTTAAAAAGCCAAACAGCTCGAGGTATTATCTGCGGAAAGCCAAGTCTTCTCATCGAACGCGGAAAAATTCTTGAAGAGGAATTAAAGAAGAATTGTTATAACCTAACCGACCTACTCGAGGAACTGCGCCTCAAAAACGTCCCTAATATCGCTGACGTGGAATTTGCCATATTGGAAAACAACGGCCAATTAAGTGTTTTTCCTAAATCTCAGAAAAGGTCAACCATCCCTGAGGATTTTCAGATCACGCCTAAATACGAAGGGTTACCCTTAACCCTTATCATGGACGGCAAACTTAATCACAAGAATTTAGAAAAAAGTAATAAAAATCTGACGTGGTTAGAAAATGAACTCAACCTTCAATCTATAGGGAACGTTGAAGAGGTACTCATAGCAAGTCTTGATTCTTCAGGTAACCTTTTCGCGCAAGCCAAGCAGGGTCGTTCCAAAACTAAGCACAATATAGCGAGGTGAACCCCGTTGCGCACCCTAATCACGATTATAACCATTATTCTATTATTATTGGTTGGTTCAATCACTTCAAATCGCTTCATTCAAACTACAACCCAGAAAATTGGGGATCAACTTAATATTGTCGAACAATCCCTCTCCAATCGGAAATGGGAATCAGCTAAAAACGAATTGACAACTGCACAAAAAAGTTGGGAAATGAGTAACCTCTGGTGGAGTATCCTCTTCGATCATCAAGAGATCGACACTATTAACCTTAGCTTAACGCAGTTAGAAAACTATATTAAAGCGAAAGACTTTTCAGATTCCCTCGTAGAACTATCTACAATAAAACTTCGACTAGAAAATCTAAAGGAATCTACTAAGTTAACTGTAAAGAACATATTCTGAAAAAATAAACTAAAGGTACGCTGAGATGTTCTCCCAAGCGTACCTAATTGTTTCATTATTGGTGCGGGAAACAGGACTTGAACCTGCACGGTTTACCCGCTGGAACCTAAATCCAGTGCGTCTGCCAGTTCCGCCATTCCCGCATAATTGAATTCTTGTGCCAGAAGAAATAATATCATAGTTCAAGTAATATGACAAGCATTTGATATATTTACCAATTTTGCTATTGGTTTTACCTCAATTTGTTTTATCATGCTTATTAGTATTAACCTACACTCTGCATCAGCCAAAAATATTCAAAAATTAAAATTGACAAATTAATACCCACCAAAACTAACAAATTTTTTAACCAATTTACAGGATATCTCCAATAATAAAACAGGATATTAAAGACGACTAGGAAAGCTGAACAGATACCCCAATATGTATAAAGGTCTGGATCCTGTGAGAATAGATGAATAAACCAGACTATCGGGATAAACAAAAACACACTCATAAAGGTAATCATCGTGTAACCAATCAAGCGACGAAGATCGTCCGCATCCGGCTTAGCTTTACCCATTTCTTTCCCATCGCCTTTCCTACCGTCTTTCCTACCGTCTATAACACAATTCACTTTCAGCTTTTAAATTCTAACCTTAGTATACCACGTATTACCTCTAACTAGGAAAATCAGATCACTTAGTCCGTTTGACAGTGCGAACTCGAGAGTACGGGGTGCTACTCCTACTTGTAGAAATAAGAAGTCTCACGACTGGATGAATGTATAGCACAGGAAAAGCGACTCCCCTATAGAGCCGCTTTTAATTATTATTATAGTTTTCAAATGTTCCTATCAATTAATCCTTTTTAGGATTCCCTTTTTTGCCCCCATCATTCTTATCCTGACTCTTTTCTTTTTCTTGTTTATCCGATTTAGGTTTAACTTGCTCTTTGTTATTACTTGGTTCAGGCGAATGAATACTAGTAGGTTCCTGCTGAGGTTGAGCTGGAGAAATGGTCACAGACGTAGGCTGACTGGAAGAAGGTTCTTGAGCGACTGGAGTAACCACATCTGTATCATCATCCTTAGTATTAATATCATCAGTCTCTTGCTCAACCTTTTCGAGTTTAATGTTTCCTTTTTCTTCGATCGACTTTTTAAAGTCCTTTAAGGCTAGCTTAGCTTGCTTTTCCAAAGATTTTTCACTAGCCACTGAAGTCGTTACTTGAGTCGATTCCGTCGACGTTGGGGTAGTCGTTGGCGTAGTCGTTGACGTTTCTGTCGTTTCAACAGGAGTTACTGGAGCTACAGCCGTTTTCTTTTCAAGCTTGTTAACAGCTTTTTCCATAGATCGCACCACATTAAGCGCTAATTTTTGCGCAGCTTGCGGTGGGAGCTTATCTAATAAATTGCTTAGAACATTAATATTGTTTGAATTAACATTTGTAAGAGCGAGGGCAAGCTTTTTGGCTTGTTCAGATTCTGGTTCTTTGGCTAGTTCAAGGAATTCCTGAGCCTTGGTGATTTTATCGGCGTATTCACCTAACGCGATCTGAGAATCTTCAGTCTTTCCTTCTGCCATTAATTTCTTCGCTTGAGCCAATTTTGCGAGTGCTAGTCTTTCACTCAACTCCCCCTTGCGCACGGGATCAAACGACAGAGCAATTTGAATTTTAGTAATTAAAGTGGTTAACCAATTGGAAGGAGTAATTTCACTGCCATCGGCACCGGTAACTGTGTCCGTAGTTGCTGTATCTGTAGCTGTTGTGCCCGTGGCTGTTGTATCTGTGGCTGTTGTGCCCGTGGTTGTTGTGTCTGTGGCTGTTGTGCCCGTGGCTGTTGTATCTGTGGCTGTTGTGTCTGTAGCTGTTGTGTCTGTGGTTGTTGTACCCGTGGCTGTTGTATCTGTGGCTGTTGTGCCCGTGGCTGTTGTATCTGTGGCTGTTGTGTCTGTAGCTGTTGTGTCTGTGGTTGTTGTACCTGTGGTTGTTGTGTCCGAAGTCGTTGTCAAAGTAGTTTCAGCGAAAACCATGGATGTACTTAGTGGGAGTGTCAGTAGTGCTACCGTTACGGCAACTGCAAGTTGTTTTTTCATCGATTTCATTTACTTTCCCCTTTTCTTTTTCTTTAACTGAAGTGGTTTAATAGTAACATTGTCTTAAAGTTGTATGTTTTACAGCGTTTGGAATTATGTTTGGGTTTACTATCCATCTGCATCGACCTTACATAACTACTTACGGCGACAAAGAGCTGATTTAAGGGGGTCTATAAAAATAAAATGCCAAGAATTAAATAAATTCTTGGCATTTTATATTCTAACAATATTTAAATCGTACATTAACTTCAAGTTATTCCCAACTACAATTATATCAAGCCCTCTACTAAAGTGAGGCTTCTGGATAATCATCGCCTTTTAATAATATGCGCTTATCAATATCTCTATAACATGTTGTTTAATATGAGTTTAATCAACAATATAAACAAAAACACCAAGAATTAATTCTCGGTGTTACTTTTACGTTATGGGGTGGGTGATGGGGCTTGAACCCACGAATGCCGGAACCACAACCCGGTGCGTTAACCACTTCGCCACACCCACCATAAGAAATGAAATTTTTGGTGCGCCTGGAGAGATTCGAACCCCCGACAACCTGCTTAGAAGGCAGATGCTCTATCCAACTGAGCTACAGGCGCATCTTAATGGGCCAACTCAAACTCCCAGGTCTACAATTTGCAGCCTTACCAAGGCAAAAAGCTTTTGCCATACCGACAACTGCAAATACGAACTTCAAACCTCGAACTTCGTACCTCGATAATATGGTCGGGGCAGAGGGATTCGAACCCCCGGCCTCCTGCTCCCAAGGCAGGCGCGCTACCAAGCTGCGCTATACCCCGATTTGGTGACTTAGTCAGTATAGCTCATCTTTATCCATTCGTCAAGGATAGAAAACAATTTTATTACATTTTTCTCAGTTCCATTTTCTGCCTTTTCGTTTTCATTTATTTCTTCACTTTTCACTTTTTCATCTAGGTTATAATATGCCCCTTTAGTGCTTGAAGTATTGGGATCACCTTGCGAAACGCTTGGGCTCGATGACTCAATTTGTTCTTCTCCGTCAAAGTTAGTTCTGCCATGGTTCGTGCATACTCTGGAACGTAAAAGAGCGGGTCATAGCCAAATCCTTTCTGACCGCGACGTTGCCTTAAAATTTGTCCCTCGACACTACCCTCAGTTAGAAATTCTTCCCCCTCAGGGGTGACTACCACCAAGGCACAACGAAAGCGAGCCGTTCGACTGCCATCTGGGATGGATTCTAATTCTTGAAGAAGTTTGTCATTGTTGCGTTCATCGTCTTTTGGCTCTCCTGCAAAACGCGCCGAATAGACCCCAGGTGCATTATTTAAAGCATCAACTTCTAAACCAGAATCGTCCGCTAGGGCAATCAACCCCGTTTTTTTAACAGCAGCCCTAGCCTTCAAAGCAGCATTGTCCGCAAAGGTCACACCATTTTCTTCTACATCTTCCCATTCCTCAATATCTTGTAAGGAAAGAACGTCAATTGTTTCATCCGCCAGCAGTTCTTGGAGTTCTTTAATTTTTCCTTGGTTCTGAGTCGCTAATATAATCTTCATGCGGTCGTTTCCACCGCCGACTTTTGTACATCCATCAGAGCTCGGATTCCTTTTTCCGCGAGTTGCAAAAAGTTATCTAAATCCGCTCGATCAAAGGGGGTATCTTCTGCTGTCCCTTGAATTTCGACATACTTTCCTGAACCCGTCATCACAACATTCATATCAACTTCTGCTTGGGAATCTTCATCATAAGCTAAATCTAAAACCGCGTGCCCCTGGACCTTTCCCACAGAAACCGCAGCCAAGGTATCTAGAAGCGGGTTCGTTCTAATGAGCTTTTTCTCCATTAAATACTGAATTGCATCAACTAGGGCTACGTAGGCACCCGTAATAGCTGCAGTTCGGGTTCCTCCGTCCGCTTGGAGCACATCGCAGTCCAGCCAAATAGTACGTTCACCAAGCTTTTTCAAATCCACCACTGAACGAAGTGCCCGACCAATCAAACGTTGAATTTCCATCGTTCGACCCGTCAGCTTTCCTTTGCTTGCCTCACGTTGTGTCCGAGTTTGAGTTGCCCGCGGAATCATGGCGTACTCGGCCGTAACCCAACCCTTACCTGACCCTTTTTGAAAGTAAGGCACTTTTTCTTCGACGCTCGCTGTACATAAAACCCGAGTATCTCCGATCTCGATCAGAACTGAACCCTCAGGTATGTTTGTAAACTGTCGTGATATCTTCACAGCTCGTAATTCATCATAAGCCCGACCATTTGAACGTTGCATATTGATAACCTAGCCTTTCCTCATGTAAGTCAATTTTTAACATTTATCGTTTTTAGTTTATCAGAATCAAAAGCGAAACGCCAGGAGAAGGGAACCCAACTCGTGAAGCTGCTAAATATTGCGATTACACCCTCCGAACAAATCGACCGACCGGGTCGGCGATAGTTCTTCGCCTACAATACCAGCAATCGTATAAAGCTGGGCAATCGGATCAAACCTGAATTCCTTGAGCAAGTGGAACCCTTTAATCTCGCCGGATCGCCTAATATGAATTCGAGGACCCGTGCATGGATAAAGTATTTCCCCCACTCGAATGTGATTGTCATTGGCAAAACAAATAGGCAGATCTGCTTTGATTAAATCCAAGACACGTTGCTCTACCAAGTCTAGATCAATATCCGGTTTTTCAGGCAGTTCCAAGACAAAACCATGTTTAATGTCACTATGCACTTCAGGTTTCTTCAAACCCATTTCTTCTAAGATCATCGAAGTGATATCCTCAGCACTATGGGCCATGCGACGATACTTAATGGAATCAAAAACAATCGCTGCTATACTCTGTGGCTCTGGTCCGAACACTGTCGGACGTGTTACAATCACTTCTTCACCGACACCAATCAATACTTCAGCATTTATCCCCAGCTGGGAATAGACAAGATCGAAATGTTCAATCACAACGCGGTGCCCGGTTGAGATTGTTTTTTGAATGGCTTCGGCAATTTTCCAAGGCTGAGTAAACGCGGACTCAAAGCGAACATCTAAATGGTAGGTATGATAACGAAAGTGACCACGTTCAGCATCTTCCATCAAGGGTAACGGTCGAATGTTAATACCATCATCATCGTTGGTAAGTTCGAGTCCAGGAAACATTCCTCGGATCAGCAATGATTTGCCAGCACCTGCATCTCCAATAAATCCAATCAATTTATCCTCCGGACTTAAATATCGCTGTTGGATATTGGTTCCCAGAAAAAGAAGACGTTTCTTCCCTCGCGGAGCAAAATAAACCGCTTGCATCAAATGCTCGTGCACAAACATGGCCAAACAATAGCCCCCCCATTTCAATTTATTGGCTTGGCTTTGGCTTAGATATATTATCTCACAGGATAGCTTACAATAATACCCAAATTTCGCTCTTCCTCAAAACGTTTTTGTAATAAAAAGGATGGCGAAAATCAAAAGGAGAATTAGTGGCTGATGAACTAAATAGATACCCAATGAATTTCGACTTAACCAGAGAATCGGTCTAGATTTTAGCTGAAACGAAAATCTTGGTATCGATAAATTATAAAAATGCCGATAAGCTAAAATACCTAAAAAAGTCATTCCTACATAC
>NZ_JYNH01000166.1 GCF_000960765.1 Desulfosporosinus sp. I2
CGGTGCGATCCGTAAGATTGAAAGTCGAAGTGGGGAGGGCTTTCCCCAGTCGCTGCGATGTCCAATGAACTGAACAGTTATTTAATATGTAACTTATTTGCCGAGTTGTTTCCAATGCTCATAGGCCTCACTTAATTCAGCTAATGCAATTGGTTTATCTTTAGCTTGAATACCACCCCTAAGTCTTGCAATATTCATTGTAAAAGCATTAATTTCATCACGCTCTGAACTAAATTGTACTCTTGTGATGACTTTATCCCATACTTTATTTAAATTATCGGTATTTTTAGTAGCAGCTTCCCAATCGTCATGAGAGACATCTTGGATAATGGTTTCAATGGATTGGGGGATATTATCATCTCTTCCTAAAGATTGTTTTAAAATATCCCCACTTAGCATGACCAGAACAAAGAAAACTAGGGTGACGATTGGAATAGCTATCACCAAAAACTTTCTCATTTAATCATCTCCTTAGTATGGTCCCTTATAATCACCAATATCAGTAATCTTTTTAAGATGGTCCTCGTACTTGTCTACATACAAACTTCCTGCAGGATTTAAGGTTACCAAAAAAACCTCTGATATATCACGAATTCCCTGCTTTTTGAGCTCCTCAAGCAGCCACGGTTTGTCTTTGTTAAGTTGTCTTAGATTTTCTTCGATAATAATTCCATCGTAAACTAATTCTGTACTTATTCCTGTGGGGGAAACCACAATATTCATGTCCTTGGGAGTTAAAGGCTGGTTTTCCGGCTTTAATAAGACTGAGATCTGACCATTGGGTTCTATAATGGCAAAATCAACTTGGGTCACGTCAAAGACTCCTTTGTTCCTGAGAAGTTCTAAAATCTCAGATATCCTATATTTCATTTTCCTTAAAACATTCTCCATGATCTTGCCATTCATGATGACAATAGTTGGTTCCCCTTCTAAAACTTTAGATGCATATCTCCACTTTGAGGATATCATATCCATCATGTATCCTAATACACACCAGGTTACAAGGCCTACCCAATGTGGCCACGCCCGACTGGATAAATCGGTTGTTAAGGTAGCTGCAATGGAACCAATGGTAATCCCGAGTACATAATCAAAAAGATTAAGCTGGCTTATTTGTTCTTTTCCAATGATTCTTGCAAAAATGAGAAGCGAGAAAAAACCAATTATAGCTCTGACAATAACCACTAAACCTTCATCCATAATAAATTGCACCTTCCATAATTTCAGTATTATAAGGATATTATTTTACATTCGAAATTCTTTATACTAACTTGCAGAAAAGCTTTAATTGCGGTCGAGGCTAAGAACGTTAAGAGCGAGCTCTAAGAAAATCTTAGGGCTCGCTCCTTTTATCGCCACCTAGAAAGTATAACTATCTGTAAAGTCCTTTCCGCTGTTCATGCTTTAGGACACTTGGCTATCACGGCATCTAGCTATTTATCTACAAGCGTCCTCCTTCATATTGAAAGAGGACGCTTGTTTTTTGTTGTTATAAAAGCAAAGTGGGAATGTAAAAAATTGCAACTAAGGCAACCGTTTATTGATGACTGGGAAGTCCGATGCTCAGAAATTAGCTGCCATAGTTCGTGCAGTTTGATGGCTTTGGTCGATCGCAGCTTTTAAAGCATCTCCTTGTAAGATTCCCGTTTGCTCTAAGAATAGGGATTCCACCTGAGTTATGCCAAAGAAACCAAGAATAGTTCTGATATACTGATCATCTAGGTCATATGCTTTGGCTGGCCCCTCACTGTACATCCCACCCCTTGAACTTACATGCAGTGCTTTACGTGGCTTATCTGAAAGCAATCCAATGGGCCCTGATTCTGTGTATTTAAAGGAAACTCCAACATAGGAGATATAATCAATATAAACCTTAAGGATTGAGGGAATACTAAGGTTCCACATCGGTGCCGCGATCACGTATCTATCAGCGCTCGCAAATTGTTGGGCATAGTCGTAGGCCTTATTTTTCTCCCCTCCAAACATTTTCGTCAAAGTATCAGCATCCAGTGGTTGAATACCTTCTTTATAGAGATCTAAGGTTATAATTTCACAATCGGGATTACTTTTTTGATACTCTTGTACAAAAACATTGGCTAAGGTTGAAGTGTGTGAATCTGAATCAGCTTTCGGATTGGCTTTAACATATAATAATTTTTGGGTCATGGAACCGCCTTCTTTCGAAATTACTGGTCGTTTCGCTATTGAATTACTAGCTTTGATTAAAATGTGCAAATAGCATGGCAGTTATGCGTTACCTTACCTGTTTTAAAAGCTTGGCCATGTTTTTCCCAAGGGTTTGGAAAGTCTGAATGCCTTCAGCATCCTTCTGAACATCACCTGGATCACGGGATAAGGTCAGGTTCCAGTAATTCGAACTGCAAATAATCATTTCAGCTATGCCAAAAAAGAAGTTAATGGCAGAGTAAGTAAAGGTTGAGCCCGCTCTGCGGGCTGAAACGACGGATGCCCCTACCTTTCCTTTTAACATTGCCCCCCGTTAGATTTGGCTACATAACCGCAACGATCAATCAGGGCCTTAACTTCTGAACTCACATTACTGAAATAGGTGGGGGAACCGATAATGATTCCATCGGCCTCTTCAATTTTCTGAATGAAAGTATTCATTTCATCATCTTTGCGTGAGCAGCGGTTATCCTTAGTTTCACGGCATTTTCCACACGCTAAACAACCAAAGACTTTACGTCCACCCAATTGGACGATTTCCGTCTCAATACCCTCCTGTGTTAATTCTGCCAAGACGATTTTGAGGCTCTGAGCAGTATTGCCATTTGCTCTCGGACTTCCGTTAAAGGCTACAACTTTCATTATTTTGAACACTCCTTATTGTAAGAATTAGTTTAAAGTAATTGTCAAACATAATAATATACAATATAATAGCAACTAACAAGTACGTACCTTTTTGTACTATAGTATCCATTTGTATACCACAATACTTCTGGATAACATCTTTAAAATTCTGATGGAGTTTAAAAACCTCACCTAAATCAAGACAATTGTTTATAAGGAGTGAGATGAAAAATGATTAAGTTTAAAAATAATGAGTACCAGTGTTCAATGGAATTGACGTTAGACCTTATCGGTGGGAAATGGAAAGCACTTATACTCTGGCATTTAGGTGATATAACCTTAAGATATAGTGAATTGAGAAGAATCCTGCCCAAGGTCACAGCGAAAATGTTAACTCAACAGCTTAGAGAGCTGGAAGTTAGTGGATTGGTCAAGAGATTTATTTATACAGAAATACCTCCTAAAGTTGAGTATTCTCTGACTCAAGCCGGAAAGAGTCTTTTACCCATTTTAGATACAATGTGTAAATGGGGACAGAGCTACGCCGATGAGTACAACGAGTGTGAACAAAACGAACAAAACGAACAAAACGAACAAAACGAACAAGAAAAGAATCGGATTTTGATCAAAGGAATTGAGTAAAGGAGCGAAGCCCTATGGATTAAGGGCTTCGCTCCTTTGTGAAGACTCGTATATCATAGTAACAAAATTAGATGAGTCCGTAAACATTACAATTGACAGAAGGCCTATGTGCACCTTACAATACTCATATACCACCGGAGGGTATAGGGGATTCTCGCTGAATTTTTCAGAAAGGAATGAATGCATGAACCAGAATATCACAAGCACAATCATTGTCGTAGTTGGCTTACTTGTAATTTGGGTCTATATGAAGGGCTCAGGGGAACTTAAAAAGTATAAGATTGAACCCTCTGCAGCAAAAAAGAGATTAGATCTGGAAAAGGGGATCATTCTTTTAGATGTTAGAACCCGGGAGGAATATATTGAGAAGCACATTCCCGGAAGTACTTTGATTCCTTTAAATATTCTTGCAAAGGAAGCTAGCAAGAAATTGCCCAACAAACAAGCCACTATTTTTTTCTACTGTAGGAGTGGGAATCGGAGTAGGGCTGCTGTAAAGATGTTATTGAAGCAGGGTTATACTCAAGTTTTTGATTTGGGCGGTATTATACGTTGGCCGTATAAGACGGTTTCTGGCAAGAAATAAATCCATGCTAATTCGAGAAGGCAGTGGTATCGTCACAACACAAGTAGTTTTCAGACTCCATTTACTGTCTCGATCGAAGCAACAAGCGGTGTTACTACAGGCGTGTCAGCTGCTGACCGTTGCAACTGTGAAAGCGGCGACTGCAGATCATGCATGCCCAGATAATCTCCGACGCCCAGGCCATATTTTCCCGTTGAGGGCTAAGCCTATGGGAGTACTGGAGCGTCTTGGGCATACAGAAGCGAATGTTGATTTAATGCGACTTGCTGGACTAAAGCCTTAATAAGACATGACAATGACATAATATCATTGAGATAAGATGACTCAGCTTAGTTCTTAAGCTGAGTCATTTTTTTGGTGTGCCAGGCATGCGATGATCATCACTACTCACAAATTTTGGAAATACATATTGAAGTCCATACTCACTAGTTATATACTATTTGCAATATATATACTATTAGCTAGAGAGACGGAGAGTTGTGTATATGAACCGCCAAGACTACATACGGTACTGGGGTGACAACTCTCTTGATCATATCTACTTAACCTTGGAACCAGGTCTGCCACCAGCCTTAGTGCGGGATCGTTTGGAATGGCTTTGATAGTTAGCCTCAGCACCATCTACCCCGCCTGCTTGGCTTCAAAGGTTGATCCGGTTAAAGTGTTGCGTTCGGAGTAAAACAAGGATAATGGATAAACTCTTACATAATTAATAAACAGAATGCTAAGGAGAGTAATTAGTCATGCCGGTTAAACACGCAATCTTAGGAATTATTAAGGAAGCCCCACGCCATGGATATGAACTTAAGAGTATTTTTGATGAGCGAATAGGAAACTTTTGGAACCTTAATTATGGACAAATTTATACGACACTTGACAGGCTGGAAAAGGATGGTTTCGTAAGTGGCACTGAAGAAGAGCAAGATTCCCGACCAGACAAAAAAGTGTACGATATTAGTAAAAGGAGTCCAAGAGCTAGAGCGTTGGCTCCAGGAACCGGCTACAAAACCAAGGCCTTTACGAGATGAACTTTTTATCAAACTATTGTTCATAAGCAGTGAGAATCCGGAGCCAGCATTCCGACTGATTGAACGTCAGAAGCAAGGTTCTAATTGCACTACTCCCTGACATAGAACTTCAGAGGGAGTAGTGTATGGACAATTTAAGGGCCAAGACTGATATTGGCAAGAGCTTAACGTTGGTTGGAGGGGAGGAGTGAAGGGAGGCAAGAATAAGGCTAGACGATGTGACACAATAGGAAATAAGTCACAATCATAGATTCGAAAGGGGGGAAGTCATGTCGGACAATTTTGCTGCTGTGGGACTGTTGCTTGCGTTTGCAGTCGGTTTACCGATCGTAGTGATGACGGTGGTTCATTTGTTGGCACCCCATAAACCGCATAAGGAAAAGCTGACAAGTTATGAATGTGGCAATGAACCGATTGGTAAGGCCTGGGTTGGATTTAAGAGTAACTACTTTCTATATGCCATTGTCTTCGCCGTATTTAGTGTAGAAACCATCTTTTTATATCCTTGGGCATTGACGTTTCGTAAATTAGGAACCTTCGCCTTCGTTGAAATGTTTGTCTTTATGATTATTCTGATCATTGGTTTTTGGTACGCTTGGAAGGAAGGTGCTTTGGATTGGATGTAAAAAAGGAGAAAGAGCTACGCGATGCTGAGGCTATGGCTGAAAAAAATATTTTGCTAACCGGCATTGAAAAGTTTTTAAACTGGGGTCGAGTGCATTCTTTTTGGCCAGCTTCATTCGGTCTGGCTTGTTGTGCTATTGAGATGGCGTCATCAGGAAATCCTCGTTATGACTTATCTCGGTTTGGTTATGAGGTGTTCCAGGCCTCACCGAGACAAGCTGATTTAATGATTGTGGCAGGAACTTTGACAAGAAAAATGGCTCCAGTAGCGCGGCGTATCTATGATCAAATGCCAGAGCCTAAATGGGCTATTGCCATGGGCAATTGTGCCTGTTCGGGGGGGCCATTTGCAGATTCCTATGCTGTCGTACCGGGGGCGGACAGTATAATTCCAATCGATGTCTATATACCGGGATGCCCACCGAGGCCGGAATCCTTGATTTTTGGGATGCTGCAACTTAAACAGAAGATACAAAATCCTACTAAGGCGAGGTTAATTAAATATGGTAAGTGATAGTTTAAGAGCCCGAGTGGGCGAGCTGGCAGTCAGGGTTAACGGAGAAGTTGAAGAGAGCCTTGGCGAACTCGAATTAACGGTTAATGACCGGTATGCCGTAGAAGCATTAACTAGTGCTAAGAACTTTGCGGATGTTCCGTGTGATTTTCTGCATGACCTATGTGGCATGGATCTGGAGGATCACCTCGAAGTTGTTTACCAATTATCCAGTCTTCGTGGTCCCCAGCGTCTACGGATTATAGCCAGAGTTGAACGAGACAATCCTGTGATAGACTCAGCTACTCCCCTCTGGAAGGGGGCAGACTTTTTAGAGCGTGAAGCCTTTGATATGTTCGGCATACAATTTAGAGGACATCCAAATTTGAAGCGTATCTATATGTGGGATGATTTTGAAGGGCATCCAATGCGGAAAGATTATGTTGTTGAGAGTCATGAACAACGTGCTGTTATGCGAGTAAGAAAAGAAGGGGAATAGAGGTGGGGAAACTATGACGATTGAAGGAACTCAAGAGTACTCTATAAACATGGGCCCCCAACACCCGAGTACGCATGGCGTGTTCCGCATGGTGGTCCATTTGGATGGAGAAGTTGTCACTAAAGTTGAACCTAAAATTGGGTATCTCCATCGTGGTTTGGAAAAAATGGCCGAAAGTCGAACTTATACTCAGTTTATTCCGTATACAGACCGCTTAGATTATCTGGCAGGTCCGCATAACAGTCTTGGTTACGTCCAAGCAGTTGAAAAATTGATGGAAATAGAAGTGCCAGAGCGAGCTGAGTACCTCCGTGTAATCTTCGCGGAATTGGGGCGGATTGCCAGTCACTTAGTCATGATCGCGAGTGGGTCTTTAGATATTAGCGGCTGGACTCCCTGGAGTTATTGTTTCCGTGATCGCGAGCGGATTCTCGACTTTTTTGAGATGACAGCGGGCAATCGCATGACTCCAAACTTCGTTCGAATCGGCGGGGTCAGTCATGATGTTCCGGATGAATTTATGCCAGCCCTTAAAAGTTTTCTCGAGGATATGCCAGAGATGATGGAGGAATACTATGGTATCTTTTTCGGTAATGAGATTGCTCAATCACGGATGAAAAGTGTCGGGATTCTCCCGAAGGAATTGGCAGAAAATCTGCTGATAACGGGGGCAAATCTACGGGCCTCAGGAGTACAGTATGATGTGCGTAAAGCCGAGCCTTACAGCATTTACGACAGGTTTGATTTCAAGATTCCGGTGTTGTATGGCTGCGATACTTATGACCGGCACTTTATTCGGCTTCTTGAGATTCAAGAGAGCAAAAAGATTATCGAACAGGCTTTCAGGGATATCCCAGCAGGGCCTGTGATGGCCAAGGTTCCGAAGGTGATTAAGCCGCCAGTCAGCAAAGTTTATCATCGAGTTGAGAACCCTAAGGGAGAAATGGGTTGGTACATTGTCAGTAATGGGACGACCAAACCAGCTCGAGTTCGTATTCGTACCGGAGCGTTTGTTAATGTTCAAATGCTTGATGCTATTGTTAAAGGCTGGAAGATACAAGATCTTGTGACTATTTTCGCATCGATGGATCTTGTTTTAGGGGAAGTGGATAAGTAAGAAGTTTCTAATGAGGGGAGAAGAAGATGGACGCTTTAAACAATCTGTTTGTAAATATTGCGGCCGCAATCCGTGGATTGTTTGCAGATTCCCACTCGTTTAGTGCTGATTTGACGATTAATATTATTGCGTTTATTATACTCTTTTTGATTATGGTCGTCGCAGCTTTGTTTCTGAGTTTGGTGGAACGCAAATTTGCCCACTGGGTATCACAGAGATCCGGGCCCAATCGGCTTGGGCCACACGGCTGGTTCCAATTTATTGCCGATGCGGTGAAAATGTTGGGTAAGGAGGATATTACGCCTGCTAACGTCGATAAATTCTTCTTTAAAATGGCTCCAATGATGCTCGTAGGAGTTACCTTGATGGTATTTGGCGTGATTCCCTTCGGTAAGGGAATGGTGGCCATCGATCTTGATTTAGGAATATTTTACTTCTTTGCAATTTCATCACTGTCAACATTGGCAATGCTGATGGCCGGATGGGCATCCAATAATAAATATTCCTTACTAGGGGGGTTGCGAGCGGTAGCCCAAATGATAAGTTATGAAATTCCGTTGCTCTTTTCTTTACTTGGCGTCATCATGATTACTCAGACCTTTAACCTATCCGCCATTATCGAAGCACAGGAAACCATCCCGTTTGTTTTCCTGCAACCTTTAGCTTTTATAATCTACTTGATAGCCGGGATTGCTGAGACAAATAGGGCTCCTTTTGATCAAATTCAAGGGGAACAGGAGATCGTCGCCGGGCCTTTCACGGAGTACTCCGGACTTAGGTGGGGACTGTTTATGCTAGCCGAATACGGTAATGTGGTCGCCACATCGGCAATCGCTGTTACGATGTTCCTGGGTGGTTGGTACGGCCCTGGATTTCTGCCGGGGTGGCTATGGTTTATTCTTAAAATATGGTTAGTGATTTTCTTAATGATGTGGATTCGTTGGACGTTTGTCCGAATGAGAATCGATCATCTTATGCATTTTGCTTGGAAGATCTTGCTTCCCTTGGCTTTGGTGAATATCTTCTTAACAGGTATAGGTATTTATGTCTATGAGTTGCTCATTGCGCGGATTGGAGGGTAAAAGAGTGTTTGGTGAAGGTTTAATAAAAGGCTTGGGTATCACGATCAAACGTTTCCTCGAACCTAATCTTACAGAATATTATCCTGAATTTAAGCCGAAGCTTCCCTCCCGTACAAGGAGTTCCATGGTTCTTGAACCTGAAAAATGTATTGCTTGCGGGCTTTGTGTAAACGCTTGTCCGAATCAAGTTATTAATCTAACCAGCGAAAAGGATGAGAAAAACAGGAAAACATTAAAGACTTACGAGATGAACATGGGTCGCTGTCTTTTGTGTGGATTATGTACGCAATCCTGCCCGACTGGCGCCCTTAAACTCTCCCAAGAATTTGAGAATGCAGTCTATCATCGTGAAGAATTAGTTTGGGATTTGATTGCGCGTTCCAAGCAATCGAATACGCCAAGTGGGAAGGTGGAGTAAGCGTGGGTACAATAGTTTTCTTCATCTTTGCAATCCTGGCGATTGCATCTGCTTGGGGTGTTGTCACTTCGAAGAATATTATGCATAGCGCGCTCTATCTAGCCCTTTCCTTTTCAGGCGTTGCGGTGCTATACGTTCTCTTGAATGCCGACTATTTAGCGGCAGTCCAGTTACTGATCTATACGGGAGGCATCGCCATCATGGTGGTCTTCGCAGTGATGTTGACCTTACGAGGAGACATCAGTGCAAGCAATCCGGATAACAAGGTTTGGGGCTGGGGAGCGCTCATCTCGACCTTGATGTTTCTCACGATTGCCGTGGTTGTCTTCACGAATACAGACTGGCGTATTTTGCCGACACCGTGGACGGGCGGAGGTTCGGCTACCGATATTTCACTGTTACTTCTCACGAAGTTTATGATTCCATTCGAAGCCGCCGCAGTCTTGCTCACCATGGCCTTAGTCGGAGCGGTGATCTTGGCGAAGGGAGTGAAGGCGAGCAAATGAATTATTTAAGTAATTTCAGTAACTTCAGTGTTGGACTATCGACCTATCTTCTGGTGGGAGCGATGCTCTTTTGCCTGGGGCTTTACGGGGCCTTTGCC
>NZ_JYNH01000167.1 GCF_000960765.1 Desulfosporosinus sp. I2
GAAAAATAAAATAATAGAAAGTTTTCTGGTTTGATTAAAATTATCGCAACTTATAATCTCATAAATAACGTTTTCCTCATCCTCAGTGAAAGGTTGCAATTGAAACGGTCCCATACGACGACTCCTATCCAACTATCTTTTGGATCAATATTAAACCCTAACAACCATTTTCTAAATTTATTTTATATTATATAAAACCTTCTGTCTAACATAATTTCCCTTTACTTATTCTCCGACTCAATAGAGCATTTGACTTGAGTGAATCCAAGCCTATCCCTCAATATGATAATCACCCTTTTTGTAGTACCCGTTCGGCAAATTGATTAGTTAGACCCAGTACTTTTTCATAGTCTATTAGTTTTCTCAGCCAATGAGCGGGAATGTTAGAAAATCCATAGTAAACGCCAGCCATACTACCCGTGATGGCACCCACTGTATCGGTATCCCAACCTAAGTTTACTGCTGTGAGCACTGCTTCCTCAAACGACGATGTGGTGAGAAAGCTCCAGAGAGCAGCTTCCAAGGATTCAACCACGTAACCCCCAGATTTTATCTCACTCTCAGCAAGACTTGGTAGTTCGCCGCTAATAATACGCTTGAAATGACTTAACTGCTTACCTATTTTGCGGTCTACAAAAAATACGGCTTGAGATTTCAGTCTCAAATTTTCATAGGCTTTTTGGGGACTACTCCCTTTTAGCAAATCCTTCACAAACAGAGAATACAAACTACACGCTAATTGACTGCGCGGATGTCCGTGCGTTATCTTGGAAACCTCACATATCCTTTGAATCATAGTGTAATCGGATTCATGGGCAAAAAAAAGAGCAGCCGGGAGAATTCGCATCAGGCTTCCATTTCCATTACTCTCTGCATCAGTGGGACCCGCTTTAAATGGGGCAACCCCATGGATCAATCTTTTCATGGCTACTGATGTAGTAGTTCCTATATCAAAGGACTCACCGAACGGGGTCATATAGCCATCACGATACCATTTCACAAAGCGCCGAGCAATATCTGCTGGATTGTAACCTACCTCATACAGACTTTCAGCTAAACATAAGGTTAGAGAACTATCATCCGACCAAGCACCCGGTTCAAGACCGAAAGCACCTCCTCCTGTCATATCCGTGATCGGATTTTTCCTTATTTCTGGTTTCGTCATGAACTGGACAGGTAATCCTAAAGCGTCACCTATAACAACTCCCATGACTCCACCTATTATTGCATCTTGTTTCATATGAAACCCTCCCCTTTATTGCCATGAGATCATGTCTGCAAATTTATACTTCTATACTTTTTCAATGGCTTCTTTAATCCCCAAGGGTAATTCCGTTTTCTTAGAATTATTATAGTCGTATATGACAATAACTTCTTCTCCAGAAGCCGAAACTCCAATTTTCTCGCTAACAATTATGTACTCCAAGACAAAGCTCGATTTACCGATTGACTTTACTTTCGCACCTACAGTTATTTGATCTGGATACGCCAACGGCTTGAGATAATTACAGACCGATTGAGCCAATATTGTACCTATGCCCGTCCTGGACATCAGATCTTTTATCCCGATCATATAAAGATATTGTTCCCGGGCGCATTCAAAGTATCTTACATAGTAAATGTTTTTTATATGTCCAGAGATACCCATCTCAGCTTCTGTAATCAGTAACTTGACTCGGACAGGAAAACTTGTTAAATCCATTATAACTCTCCTTTTACAGACTCAATCCACTCCTGTGGTTCCTTCACCAGTTCTACTTTAGAAAGCGTTACACGTTTTCCCATCTTTGAGTGATCCGGCGACTGCTATTCTGATAACAATGATTCTTCAAAAGTCGCCAAATTCCTCCATTCAATGAAAAAGACGCTCAATCAAGCGTCAGAAAATCTTACAGAGCGAAAGGTTTTCTACTAAAAAATAAGTCTCGTGATTCAACCCACTCAGAAATCTTACAACTGCACTAGTTTCTTTTGGGAATAATCAACTATGACTGGGATCTGCATTTTCATTAGTTGAGATATCCGTCTTTTCCGTAATTACTTTTGACTTTGGTGTTATTATTCCTGGTTTAGGAGTATTTCCTTTTGGTAAGAAATTTGTATTGTTGCTTTTACCTAAAGTTGCCATGTTTTAATCTCCTTTTACATCAATTAAATTTAGTTTCTGCAAAAGCAAGAATTCTAAAACGTTAATTTATGCCATTTTGTCAGCTTTCATTTCAATGCCTCCGCAATGCCATTAGCAAGTGCACTGGCCAGTTTAGCCTGATAATTTGCATCACTTAACTTCCTATCTTCATCTGGGTTTGATAAAAATCCCATTTCTACGAGTATCACCGGTACTTTTGACCAATTAAAGCCAGTCATATCGCTATGTGGAGCAAGTCCTCTGTTTTTCATACCTACTTCGCTAGTAAGTAAATTTAGTATTATTCGACCACACCGATTACTTTCATCAATTATTACTTTAGTTCCTTCATTTATTGGCAAGGGAACTAACATTGAAGCTCCAGTTACTGTAGTATTTTCTGAGGAATCCGCGTGAATTCTTATAACAAGTGCTGCCTTCTCATTATTTCCTATTTCAGCTCGTTGTATATTTCCTAGGCTCACCGAGTTATCTGTCTTAGTCATTACGACAGTATATCCTTTTTTTTGAAGTAAATCTCTTAGCTGTAAGGAAACCTTCATATTAATTAAATACTCTGGTGTCTTTGTATCTATTCCAGCAGCTCCACCTCCGTCCATAATCTTCATTACAGAAGAACCAGGAGCATTGGCTTCCAATTCGAGATTTGCTTTATTCGCATGACCAGGGTCAATGACAATAACCTTGCCAATTGACTTTACAATTGGAGTCGGGGTACTTGTTTGGGACGGCGTATTGTCGGTTTTCGGAATTGCAGCTTGAGCAACATCTCCGATGGGACTGTTGTCAGTACTCTGGGTTTTGTTCTCAGAAGCTTCAGATAGTTCGATCCCAGCTGCAGGTTCCAGCTTATTTGTTTTGGTGCATGCACTAAGACTTACGCACATCATTCCCACGGTCAGTAGTACGGCCAAAATTTTATATGTTTTTCTCATCATTTTCCCTCTCAAAAATAAGCATCATTCCTTATACTGTTATGTTTAACGCACGTAGGAACAACCTTACAGAAAAACTAATATTTCTATCTTTCTATTTTTTCTATTATCTCTTTCAAAGCCATTTCTTTGGCATAGTCCAAAGAATTCGCCTCAATGACAACCCACGGGGCATGCGCTGTAGAGGTCTCGGTTATCATAATTTCAGCATATTCTTTAAATTTGCTCCAGTTTTTTCTGTTCTCCAAATCGTCGGCCAATGATTTTTCCATCATTGCAGGATCCAGCATTCTCTTTGCAAAGCGCCTCCCCTGTTCTTCATAACTGATGCATACCCAGAACTTTAGCAAAATTACCCCTTCGTGCGTCATTTGCCTTTCCATTGCTTTAATCTCATTCATCATTATTGCGGACGTTTTTTCATCACACTCATTATTCACCCTTTTATCAAGCACCCAATTGTACCATGTTCTATCCATGATTGAGATCTTGCCATATTTAGGCACAGCTTTCCAATAGTAATATAAATCAGGGTATCCTTTTGCAAAATCCTTCAGCAATACTCTGGGATAAACCTTGTACTCTCTCGGATCCAAGTGTCTCGCGATTTCTTTTATGCATGTACCCTTGCCGGCGCCATCAAGCCCTTCGAACAGTATCATCAACGATTTCTTCTTTTCCCCAAGTCTTTGTGGAATGTCTCTCAGCGAGTCTTCAAATTCCTTTACCCTTTCGGAATACTCAGCCTTAGATAAGTGATTTGAAAAAGTAAGATCATCAAGATTCAGATTCTTTTTAGACGGAAATGAAAAACTTGCCTCAGCCTCATTACTATTTTCACGTAATTTGGCTTCCAATTGCACAATAATCGTTGCTCTCAACCCATCAACGAATCCCTCAAATTGGTCTGATTCCGGATTGAGATCGATACTTTCTTCGTTAAGGTCAAAATCGAGTGATACGACATTATTCCTTGTCAGATAATTCCTGAATTCAGAAACATCCTCAGAAATCAGTTCTTGACTGATTTGTTCTTCAAGTAATGATTCATAACTGTTATCCACCAACGTCATCTTGCCTCTTTGCGGCACATACTCCCAAAGCTTCTTTAACACCGGACCCTTATAGTTCAACACTTCTTTTTTATCCAAATGGCATACATTGATATTCCTCTGATCAAGGTTCAAAATCAGCTCATTAATGACCTTTCCTTTCAAACCCTCATCTGTTCCAGCAAATGAAATGATTAATGAGATTCCCTTTGCCACCATTTCTCGTTGTAGCACTTCAAGTCGTTTCTTCAAATTCTTCACATCACCTTATCAATTATCTTTTTTATAAAAATAGTCCATTTTAATAAAATATGCGATCCAAGCAACACACACTCCAATGACTATGTACCACCAACTTTTATCCAAGCCCATGTTTCCTCCGACTAAGGGTATAATTTTAACCCATCCAATGCAAAAGAACGCTGATAAAGTCACGATCGGCAGGAATATCCATGAGAATTTTTCCATCCTGCGGGAAACTCTGGCTATATTAAACTCATCTAAGGCACTTAGTTGGGTGAACACTTCCTTATGAATTAGTTTGTTTTCAAATATCTCACTCCATTTGCGATAGAGCAGCATGCCAATGTCATCGTTGGTTATTTGGCTGAAGACAGCAACAGCAGTAAAGTTCAACAGTCTTTCTCTAAGTCCATTGATATGGTTCATTGAAGACGCCCCTTTGGACTTACCATAATTCGCCAAGTCAATCGCGTATTTAATTAAATTCATCTGTAAATCAAGCGCTAGAATAAAAATCAAAAAGTGCTTCTTAAAATAGTCATGTTCAAGACCTTCGATTCTTTTTCTAACTTTCGTTTTATCGGAACCGGTGTTAACTGTGTATAATACCGAACTCAGTCGGTTCGCATAAAAAAATGCGGACCTATTTATTTGGATCAACCCTTTATTCTTTTCTTCTTCGTTAAATACTAACGCGCGATAATCCTGCTTGTTTCCTATCGCATTTGCAATTCGATATAAAGTCCCTTTAAGCTGTGACTGGTGAAATGTCCTTTCATCAGCGTCGATATAATTATAGAGTTTCATATACTCTTTTTCGATGCTAACGGCGAAGTTTAGCTTGTCTTTTAGTTGTGCAGCATATTGTTCAACAGCGTTCTTGCTTGATTTGAGAAGTTCGTAGTTCATCTCCAAAACCTTATCAAACGCTAAATTATTATTATAGAAATCTGTATAGATAATTCCTGTTCCGTGCGAAAATACAATGACATCAGTATGATTCTGATTTCTAACCCTATTATTCTCAAATAATTTACAGTCTGACCCGATCAATTTGATACTATCGGTTTTTACCCTAAGAAATTTGCATATTTGCTTTGAGTTTTTTTGTTTGTTGTTAAAATAGTATTCATTGATGTAGGGTAAAAAATAGTTGCCAACTTCTTTATTGATGCCTTCCTGCAAGCTTGCCTCGGGTTCAATTTCTTCGAATAAGTTTGCGTCATATTTAAACGGTATAACAATTCTTGCTACAAACGTATTGAATAACGGTTTTTCGAAAGCCAATATAATATCATATATTTCCTCGATACTTAAAATACTGCCCTCGCTAGGCGAAGCAATGTTGACAAAATCCCATAGTTCATATCCCCAACCGTCTGTTTTACTTCTTCTATCTCTCCAAACAGAAAGCTCATCATCATCAAAAACTGTCTGTTCCTTTTCCTGTTCTCTGACTTCAAGCAGTTCGCCCAACCCCTGCAAGGTTACGTTCTTGGTTGAATCAACGGCAATACGCACACTGTTGACTTCTACTTCCCTTTGAAGCTTCTTCTCTCTTAATAGTTTCGTATCGACCGCCTTGTTTTTATAGACAGGAATAAAGGTGAAAACATATCCATCGTTACCCGGCGCATTTCCGTCCCGTCTGGCCCAATACTCTGGAAAAACGCATTCTGGAATATCACTCCACTTCAGCCCGTCCACTTCTTTAAGTTGTTCATCTACACCGGCATAGCTTTCTTTCAGCGGAAGCTTTATCTTCACTTGTTTGCAATTGGAATTTTCGCCGTAGACTTCCCTACAATATTTATGGTAATCGTCCTTTATCAGCTCATACTCTTCATCTAGCCCGTGGTAATCGGTGAGTAGCAGTGGCGAATTCAGAATGCCATCATTTGCTGCAAACCCGGATACCTTGTCAGCTATATATTCTAGCAACTTCAAGCCCTTCAGCATTATGTTTTCATATAATAGCTGAAAATATTGTTCATCTTCCGCCCCTTCAGTTATCTCCACGCCTTTTGATTTGAATTCTTTCTTGAGCTTTGCCGATTCTATCTCTTCTATGGCATATACCAGGTTATTCGGCATCTTCAAAAAGTCACTGTTGATTTTATTCCTGCCCGAGTTAAGATCTTTGACATATTGGATGATTTTTTCGAGCTGAGGTGTAATTCCTAACATGCCTTCCTTAATTAATTTTTGAGCAATATAAACCGAAACAATGCAATCCATATCAGGACTTCGATGTAAAACAAACTCAATTCTTTCAGCATTCTCCGATAGATTGTTCAAAACAAGCTCTGGAAATGCTGCAACAAGAGCAGCAACACTAATGCAGACCTTATTGTCAACCACTATGGGGGATTTTAACTGATGATAGTCGATGGCTCCAGTTTCAAATCTGTTCCCGGCATCAAGAAAAATCCGGTCTTTCTTTAAGCCCAGTGTCCCTTCTAAGCCTGAATCATCGACGATACTTTCTGCTTTAACAAACTTATAGCTGAACTCAATTTCTTTCATCCTCTATCTTCCTCTATTAGTTATTTATTTATATAAGCATCATATTCTTCAATTTTAATCTCAAGTCTTCTTGCCAACAACTCACAGCAATCCTTAAGGTAGTCGTAAATCAAGCGGGCCTCATTCTGATAACTCCTAATCTTCTCAGGGGTCCAATGGCTAGGCGGCTCCTGGAGGTTTGTGATTCTGTCGGCCATTTTAACCATTTGTATTTCTTTTGGCTGTAAAACAATCCGACAAAGGCTATCCACCATCTGAAGGGGTTTATCCAAATCCCTATTTTTGGTCAGAGCAAGGACGCCATCAGCAACTGCCCTACCAAAAGCCTCTTTTAATTGTTCATACGTTGTTTCTGTATCTTCGAGCGTGTCATGTAATAGTGCGCATTGCATTGCAAGCCCCAGGTCTATATCGGAGGCAAGCCCTGTTCCGCCGTCATTTTGTGAAAACAAGACCTCCATAGCCACCTCTGAAAAATGGACAACGTATGAATACTGTTGTCCCGGCACCATCTGATTCTTATGCGCAATAGCTGCAAAGGATATTGCTTTTTGATATAAATCCTGAAGTGTCATGGTTTACCTGCCTTCTATTAGCCAACTTCTTCATAACTTGTCAACAATTTAATTTTTTAACTGAACATAATACCTTTTGGATTTCCCCTAATCGGGATTTCATTTCATCTTAAAGGGTATTTCAGTCTAAAGGTAATTTGCCCTAAATAATACCCTGAATGATCATCAAGTTCAGTGTTTTTGCTGTAGCGGGAGTAAATAATCTTGATGGTGCAAAATTTTCCGGGTCAAAATTTGATCCATATCCATTAAACCAGTTTTTATATCTGACGAACTCGCTTCCTATACCACGTTCTTTATTGTCCTTAATATAGTTTCTTCGATTTACATCCCATTGAAATATATGGATATGATCCTCCAATTTCATGCTTGATTCTTCCACTATGATCGATGGGAACTTTTTTTCTTCATTGGTGAATTTAACCTTTAATCTATCGAAAGACTTAAAATACTCCTTGATATAATCCAAATCAATCAGCGCAACCGGCATCCTGACTAATTCATCCTTGATTTCACCATCCATGATTTCGCCATCTAGGATGTAATCATCTTTTTTTAAATCAAATTGAAATAGTTTAACAATCTCGATTCCGAAATTAACAATATCAGGCACAACTAAGATATTATAAAAGGCTTCACCCTCAGTACCTTTTCTATTCTTAATGATCAATTCCATGTTTGTGTCTAAGGTTTCTAATTTGATCCTGTCCTTACTTGGACTCAAAATCAAATTATCATAGCTTGGATCTCTTCTCAACCCTATGTGTCTTTTAATGAATTTTGGATAATTTGTCTCTTCCGAATAAGAAAACACTCGATATTTCCTGTTGATTGGTTCCCTACATTCCATGGGAATATCATCCAAGCTCTCAGATAAAATTAATAATTCTTCCATAAATTCGCGTCTGCTGATTTTTGTCGGATTTTCCAACTCATCTTCAAGTTCTGTAGCAGTACCTCTTTCAAAATCAAAGTTTCTCTGAGATCCACCCAGCGCAATGTTCCAACCGACTGGCGCAATATCTCTGAAAAATAAGGCGATTGATTTTTTCACTGTTCCGCCCGGCTCAACTTGTCTTATAATCGGGACTCCTCCGCCCGATGCCCAGCGAAATTTAACCCCATAAGGGGATAGATCCAGAGTATAGGTTTCTTTCCCAGTCTTCCTAGCCAGGAATTCGAAAAGCCCTTTATCTAACTCATTCAACGTCTCCCTATTTTCTTTGAGTTCTAAATCAAATCTTGAGTTTTTCGTTTTGTTATTTATGATTATTTCATTGGTTCCTGATCTGTCAATGATCACAGTAAATTCATCTTCATTACGTTCAATCACTACCGGTTTTTCCAATAATTCAATTGCATACACTTCATTGGGCATCTTTTTTGTTGGCGTTTGTTCCAAATCATAATGGTATTTTCTATTGTTCATATCTGATAAATCTTCAAAATCACATCTATCATTGATCCCCATGTTATTCCTTAAAGCCTTCATGAAAAATGCCGCGTAGACAAAGGCCGCTTCTCTTTCCTCAATCTTTGCAGACCTTCTCATAACATTCAGCCCAACCGAAACAGCCGCAGTTAGTAAATGATATTCTTCAACTTCAGTGTGTTCTGCATGAGGTCGCATCTTACTTCTTAGGGAATGAATGAGACTTCCCAAGGTTCCTGCAGCCTCCAAGCCCTTGATTTTAATGTCAAATATACTTTTGCTAGCATCTGATAGAGCTTCACAATAATTTGCCCAAACATTCATTTTATTGAGGTTGATTTGTTTAAAATAGTCAAAGAGAATATGGAATTCCAAATACATTAGATCATAATAAATATTACTGTCTACTTTGTATTCGGCAAAATCAATAATTACAGGTTTGCCATTTTGGATAATTATGTTACCTGCATGAAAATCATTGTGACTACTGGAAAGGAAAAAAGGGACTATACTCTCCATGCCCCATTCTTCAGCCATTTCAATAAACTTACATGGATTTGGTAGGCTTTTATCATATCCTTTTGGTATTATCCACTTAGTATCTGTTTTCAAGGATGCATATGCTTCTTTAAATTTCTTGTCTTTAACATTTTTGTCTTGATATTTAATCCCCCAGTTCTCTTATTATCATTTCGGCAGG
>NZ_JYNH01000168.1 GCF_000960765.1 Desulfosporosinus sp. I2
GGAAAGCGCCCTTCGGAGCCCATCCGCATACCCTAACGGAATAGTTGCCACACGTGTAGGGTATGCCGCCTGAAAAGTACGGCCATAACTTACTGTTTCTCCTGTGGTTATCGTCTTTATATGGGAAACTCTAGCCTTCCAAGACATGACTGGTTCTAACCCGACATATCCTCCAATTTGGGAGGATGGAGGAAAACCATAAAGACTAATTCCTGGACGAACAAGCTCCAAATGAGATTCTGGAAATTGAATGAGAGCAGCACTGTTGGCCGCATGCCTTATTGGAATATCTAGTCCACTTTGTTTCAACTTTTCGCAGAGGGATTGGAAGCTTTTAAACTGTATCCGGGCAAACGATAGATCGTTTTGATCCGCAGTAGCAAAATGGGTAAATATTCCCTCAATTATAAGATTAGGTAAGTCGGCAATCCTCAGAATATCGTTAAGGTCTCCCTCTTGAAACCCTATTCGACCCATTCCCGTATCCACTTTGATATGCAATTTTGCAGTCTTTTTTAGTCTCACGGCAGCCTCAGAGAGCGCTTGGGCTTGAGCCCATTGGCCTATGGCAGGAATAATTTCTTCCTTAACTAAAACATCTGATTGTTCTAGATCGGTTGCACCTAGAATCATCACCGTCAGCTCAGGAAACCCCGCTTTAAATTCCAACGCCTCTTGTAAGAGA
Source organism: Desulfosporosinus sp. I2 (assembly GCF_000960765.1). Taxonomy (GTDB): domain Bacteria; phylum Bacillota; class Desulfitobacteriia; order Desulfitobacteriales; family Desulfitobacteriaceae; genus Desulfosporosinus. Next base: position 686 of record NZ_JYNH01000168.1, read on the forward strand.
GCCACACCGTAGCGTTTTGCTCCACACTCCTTGAGCGTTTTTACAACAGGAATCATTCCATGCCCGTAGGCATCTGCCTTGACGATCGGCATCATTTCACTTTGGGTATATGCTTTAAGCTTAAAGTAATTTTCTCTTAAAGTTTGCAAATTGACCTCAGCACAAACCGGTCGCACCCCCATCATTTATCCCTTCTTCCCTCTTAACTCTTCAGTTCTAAGGCATGCCGAGCTTTGGGCAGTTGATTAGCGACTTCCAAAGCAGTGAATCCGGACCACCCATAATCAATAGCTAGCTCATCCGCTGCTCTACCGTTTAAGTATACACCCAGACAAGCTGCCTCTAGCGGAGGAACCCCTTGGGCCAACCAAGCAAGGATGCTCCCAGTAAGGACATCTCCAGTTCCCCCCGTTCCGAGTCCGGGGTTCCCGGTAGGATTGAAAAACGCCCGACCATCTGGTGAAGCAATAATGGTTACAGAGCCTTTTAAGACAACCACTGCTTCCCACTCGACCGCTTTTGCCACCGCGATATCCAATCGATTGCGCTCGATATCTTCAACACTACATTGACATAGCCGGGCCATCTCACCCGGATGGGGCGTAAGAATTAAAGCACCTCGATCACTTCTTAACGCAATTAGACTAGGTTCCGTAGCCATTAAATTGAGCGCGTCTGCATCTAAGACGACCGGACAACTCACGTTGCTTAAAATCTCTTTAAGCACTGCCATAAATTGTGGATTCTGAGCTATACCTGGACCCAGCGCAAGGGCCTGTGCGTTTTCAGACCGACTGGAGATCACCGGCCAAGCTTGTTCATTAAGAGAATCCTCTCCCGGTGCGGGCCAAACGGTCGCCTCAGTAATTGAGACATCCACATCATTGGCAATTCCCTGAGCAGTCACGATTTGCAGCAGTCCAATCCCACTGCGTAAAGCACCCCGTCCTGCCAGAACAGCGGCTCCACTCATACCTTTAGAACCCGCCACAAGAATCCCTCTTCCGTGAGTTCCTTTATGACCCTTAAGTTGACGTACAGGAATACTACCGCGAATATCCTCATCCATCAAGACAAACGTCGATATTCCTTCATCTTCTAAGTAGACTTCTGGAATAGAAATTGGATCCACCACTACCCGTCCACAATAGTCCGGGCCCTCACCGAGGAATAGACCCCACTTCGGAAGTCCAAATGTTACAGTTGCTTGGGCACGAACCGCAGTACGATATACCTTACCCGTATTTGCCTCTACACCACTGGGAATATCGATGGAAACCACCCAACCCGGAGCACGGTTAACTTCGTCAACATATTCTTCTACTAAGCTGGGCAATGCCCCACGCAACCCAATGCCATAAAGTGCATCCACCACGACATCCGCTTGTGCAAGTGCTAAACGTGTCAAACGACGTTGCTTCTCCCCTTCAATTACAAACAATTTTCCAAGAGTACCCTGATAAAGCTGCAAATTTAAGGCAGCATCTCCTTTAAGTTCCTGAAGTCCTGCAAATAACAAAACCGTGACATCCATGCCCTGGAACATAAGTTGTCGTGCAACGGCTAAGCCATCCCCGCCGTTATTACCCTTTCCGGCTAAAATTACTACTTTTCGTCCACTTAATTCTTTCTGACCGTCATGACCAAGCAGACTACGCCGAATCTCTGCAACGACTGCCCAGGCTGCATTTTCCATAAGGAGCAAACTCGGGATACCATAATCATGAATTGCCTTTTCTTCGATCTGCCGCATTTGTTCTGCGCTGACCACACGCACATTCCCCACCCCGGTTCTTTTTATCTTTATAACTCGTAGGGGCAATTCATGAATTGCCCCTACTCTAAAATAGCAAACGCCATCGCCTGGGTTTGATTATGAGTTAAACTTACTTTTACTTGAGACCCGCCCCGAACTCTGACTTGATTCATAGCTCTAGCGCTAAGATAAACGATAGGTTCTCCCTTTAAATTAGTTAAAATTTCTATATCATGCCAAGAAAAGCCACTAAGCCCTGTCCCCAAAGTCTTTAAGACAGCCTCTTTTCCAGCAAAACGCGCGGCATAACTCTGAACACCTTTCCCCTCTAAGTTTTCACGTTCTCGCATTGTGAAAAGACGCTCAAATAATTTAGGTTGGCGCTTATATGCCTTAGCCATTCGTTCTATTTCGAGACTATCAATACCTGGATACATTTCACTTACTCCATCCGAATTATAGAATAATTGACTTTAATCTCTCTTGACCTTCTGCAGAACCTGCAACCAGTAGGACATCTTCCCCACGCAGGACAAAACTAGCCTCCGGAGAAAACTGTTCAAAACCGTCTCGAATCACGGCTACAATCGTCGCCCCTGTACGTTCCCGAATTTTTAATTCCCTTAAAGTTTTTCCAATAGCCGGAGATGTCTTGCCAATCTCAATTTCTCCGACGTCCAACCAACGTGACATCAAGCGATCCGTATACCCAAGGAATTTGTTCAGATGGATTTCAATCTTCATGTCGGTTTCACGCCTTTGATCCATCAGCTTTTTTAAATCTTCAACAAAGACCTGAATTTCTCCTTTTTGATCAAACGATTTAACAAATTTCTCGGCCAAGGCTTTTGATGTTACTGTAATCCCTACGCCTTGACTAACCATCACCACTCCAACATTTTGCAAAACAGCGATGGCCCGACGAATGGTCTCCGGAGAGACATTATACCGCCCTGCTAACGTCGAACGGCCATGTATCTTTACCCCCTCATGGTACTCCCCCATCATAATGGCGTGTGCTATGTCAATGGCAATTTCTTGATAACGTGCTTGTTCCAATATGTTCAACCCCTTACCCATATCTCATTTCGCAGTTCGTAGTTCGTGAATTTGTAGTTCGCCTGCGAATATTGTATATCGAACTCATTCTATTATAACATAGCCAACTTCAGGTGACATCATGCTATTGACAGGTAACAACTTATATGATACTATTGGGTTGTTAGTAAATAAATGTTATTTATTCAGCTTAATTTCCCAAAAGGAAAACGGGGGACCCATTTGTGGGGTGAATCGCGAAAAGCGTAGAGCAGGCGCTCGAACCCGTCAGCTAACCTCGTAAGCGTTGGAACACGTTTAACGTGATATTCTGCGTTATTCCGTTTGGGAACCGTTATGTTTGATCGGTTCTTTTTTGTTTGTGAGAAAAGGAGGGGTATGAATGTCTGTCCAACTACAAGATCGTCCTGTAGCCTTTCGTCAATACGCACTGCGTCGAGCCGAAAAACTTAAACAAATGGTTACCCCTTATCTAAAGCAAGCTAGTACTATTCCAACAGGATTTTCAAGTTCAGATACGTTCGAATCCCATCGGGCTATGATCCTTAACTATTTCGGTGCAACTCTTGATGACTGGGAAAATTGGCATTGGCAAATGACACATAGAATATCAGATCCCCATGTTTTAGATACGTTATTACCCTTGGCTGCTACGCAACGTCAAGAAATTCTACGGGTAGGGAAAACCTTTCGCTGGGCTATATCTCCTTATTATCTGAGTTTAATGGATGATAGTGATCCCTTTGATCCCATCCGTTTGCAGGGACTACCTAGCCAAGCAGAGCTTTTCGATGATTTTGGAGAAGAAGATCCAATGGGCGAAGAATATACATCTCCTGCTCCCAGCATAACGCGACGTTACCCGGATCGCCTAATCATCAATGTTACTAACATGTGCGCTATGTACTGCCGACATTGTCAACGTAGACGTAATATCGGAGAAACAGACACCCATTCTCCACGAGTACAACTTAGCCAGGCGCTCAACTACATTCGAGCAAACCCAGAAATTCGAGATGTCTTAGTGACTGGGGGAGATGCATTACTGCTGAGTGACCAAACCTTAGATTGGCTTCTGGGAGAACTCCATGCCATCCCCCATGTGGAAATTAAACGACTTGGGACACGAGTACCCGTTACCTTACCCATGCGCATTACAGATGAACTATGCACAATTTTGGCAAAATACCCTCCACTCTACATCAATACACAATTCAACCACCCTAAAGAAGTCACAAAAGACGCCAAAAAAGCGGCTGACAAACTAATTGCAGCCGGTGTAATCCTAGGTAATCAGGCTGTTTTACTCAAAGGTATCAATACTCAACCACAGGTGATGAAAAAACTTAACCAAGAATTACTGAAAATCAGGGTTCGTCCATACTATATCTTTCATGCTAAAAATGTCAAAGGAACCCGTCATTTCGTTCCCAGAATCCAAGACGGAATTGAAATTATTGAACAATTACGAGGTCATACGTCTGGACTCGCTGTACCAACTTATATTATTAATGCCCCTAAAGGTGGAGGCAAGACACCCATTTCCCCACAATACCTAGTGTCCCTTGACGAAAATAAAGCGGTTTTACGTACTTGGGAAGGAAAATATATTCAATATGAAACACCCTAATAAACCTATTACTATGTAAGGAGCTGATATAACATGACAGAACGTCTTAATAACGAACAGATAAGTCAACGGATCATGGATACCAATTCAGATCTGAAAAGGTATTTAAACCTGGCTCCTGAACTCAAAATAACCCCACTCAAGCCTAGTAGTTCTAAAGCGTCAATCCCCCTGTTTTCGTTTCCACGGCCTACTTTGAGGCCATAATCTAATACTCTCCTCTTTCTATCTTTTAGCGATCTCTACGAGATCGCTAATTTTTTATCCGATAGTTCCCTCTGCTTTTTTTCCTTGCCATGAATCTCGCCGTTCTAATTCAGCATCAATAGCATTGAGAACTTCCCACTTTTTACGGCTCCATAGAGGTCCGATCAGATCATCCGGTGGTCCGTCTCCTGTTAAGCGATGAATAACCATCTCTGGAGGTAGGATCTCTATAATATCTACGACGAGCGAAACATACTCCTCTTGGGTCATAAGCTCAAAAGGCTCGTGCTGATAAATGGTTGCTAAAGGAGTTCCTCTTAAAACATGCAGTAAATGAATTTTAATCCCCTCTAAGGGCAACTTGGCAACGGCCCTCGCGGTTTCCATCATCTCTGCTTTCGTTTCTCCAGGTAGTCCCAGGATAATATGGGCACAAACCCGTATTCCTCTGGCGTGTAACTGCCCCAGACCCTTGAGAAATTGAGCATAGTCATGCCCCCTACCAATCCATTCCATGGTTCGGTCATGACTACTTTGCAATCCCAACTCCACCCATAAATAAGTTCTCAGGTTCAGTTCTTCAAGGTACCCTAGTACGTCTTCCGGCAAACAATCCGGTCTTGTGGAAATGGATAACCCGACGACCTTCTCCTCGGCAAGGGCATGTTCATAAATTTCACGCAACCGATCTACCGAAGCATAAGTATTAGTATATGCTTGAAAATAAGCGATATACTTTGCCTTAGGCCATTTTTTAGTCATTCGTTCTTTAACGTCACAAAATTGTTCATGAAGGGATACTCTTCGCTCTCCTGCAAAATCTCCAGATCCCCGTGCACTGCAATAGACACACCCCCCCGTGCCCAAGGTACCATCTCGATTAGGGCAAGTAAATCCGGCGTCCAAAGAAACCTTAAAGATTTTTTCCCCAAACCTATTGCGCAAGTGTTCATTAAACGTATGATATCGTTTCTTTTGCATAGTTTGATTCCATTCTTTTCTTAATTGTCAACCGTTTCGACTTTATTTAGACTATCAAAAATTGCTTTAGAACAAAAGGAATTGGAAGGTTCTTGTAGAAAAGTATCAATAATCTGATACTTGGAGGTACCCAATGTTTAATTCATTACTAGAAAGCTTACCATTCCCCCCTCGTGTTCCCTTAATGGGAGGACCAACACCCATTCAAAAAAGTCGCCTTGCATGGGGTGATGATCCATTATATTGGAAACGAGACGATCTAACCCCTTACGGACTGGGAGGGAACAAACTACGCAAACTAGAATTCCTCATGGCTGAGGCACTAAGCCAAAGGGCGGACCTCATTATCACATCCGGAGCGTCTCAGTCGAACCACGCTCGTCTTACCGCCGTTGTTTCTGCGATGATGAAAATCCCCTCCGTGATTATTATCCCAGGGAAGACTCCGACAGAATGGGGAGGCAATCTGCTTCTGGATCGTTTAGCAGGTGCAGAAATTATAGCTTGTGGTGAAGAGCCTCTAGATCAAGCTGTAGAACGCATTTCCGCCGAAAGGAGATTACAGGGTCACCATCCCTATACAATCCCTCTCGGGGGCTCTAATGTACTCGGATCATTAGGATACTTTCTGGCCTTTTTCGAACTCCTCAAACAAGCTGAAGAGCAAGGATGGACTCCTCATACTCTTGTCTGTTCAGTCGGAAGCGCGGGGACACTAGCGGGCTTGGTCGCGGCGAATGCCCTTCTCCCTCAGCCTCTTCACCTGTTAGGAGTCAATGTAGTGCAAAGTACGGATCAACTTCATAATCGGGTTAAAAAACTAGCAGCTGAGGTGTTGGATTTGCTCCACGCCCCTTGTCCGCTACCACCGTTTGAAGTTACCACCGATTTTATCGGACCGGGATACGGCCTATCCACACCTGCATCTTCGAAGGTCTTAATTGAGTGTTTACGAACGGATGGCGTCCTTTTTGATCCCGTTTATACGGCCAAAGGGGTTGCCGCAGTCAAACACCTCATGCACCATAAAAACCGTGAATTTCCTGAAACGATTGTCTTTTGGCACACTGGGGGTGGGCCAGCCATCTTTGATCAACATTACTATAAGGAACTTCTCAGTTACGCTTGATAGAATTCTAATCTTTCTCCGCTTGGACCTCTGAAAAAGAAATTATACCGTCCTTCCCCTAAAGACATGGGCTCGGAATTAATTAATTCTACCTGATGGCCCTTTAAATGTTCAACCGCTTTAACGATATCGGAGACTCGGATTGCCAAGTGATTAACAACCCCATCCTTAAATTTAGAACCGTCAACCACTTCCACTAATTCCACGACGGTACCACCTAATTCCAGAAAGGCCAATTCCGCCTCTCCTGGTTTAATTTTGTGTAAAAACTTAAAGCCGAGTACCTCTATGTAAAAACGAATAGCTTTTTCCAATTCCAAGGCCTTAATCCCGATGTGTTCGATTCCTATGAAAAGGTTTTCCATGTTTGATTCCCCCTTTTTCATCTATTATAAACTTGTGTTTCACATATTACTATTAATCGTTGACCTATCCACATCAAACTATTTCTTAATAAAACCTTCTAACTCTAACAGCTTTTGTTTAATGTCTAAACCTCCAGCGTACCCTGTCAAACTTCCACCTTTACCGATTACCCGATGACAGGGCACCACGATTCCGATTGGATTTCGATTGTTGGCCATACCCACGGCTCGCTGCCCTTTTGGGTTATCCACTTGCGCAGCAATTTCGCCATAAGTACGAGTTTCTCCGTAAGGAATACGCAGAAGTTCTTCCCATACTTTAAGCTGAAAGGGCGTACCGATTGGATGCAGAGGAATCGTGAACTCCTTGCGTTGGCCAGAAACATACTCTTGCAACTGACGAATAACCTCACTATTTGGCTCGCGCTTACGTATCAAAAAACGTTTTGGGAACTGGCGTGACATCCATTTAAGCAAGGACTGTTCTTCCTCAACCGACGGGCCAAGCCCTAACCAGCACAATCCTACTGAGGTCGAGGCGACCGTTACCTCAACCGCTAGGTCTTTAATCATAATATGTTCTACCCAAAAGGTAAGGCTTTGGGCCGTCCAAAGTTCCTGAACAGAATACTTGATCAGTTCTCCAGCTTGATAGATTTGGATTATGTTGGGATCGTTTTTTAAACGTTGATCAAGATCGATCGGGATGCTCCATTTAGGTCCTTCTTCACGGTAAAGCTCAAGACCGTTTTGAGGAGTCCGCATAAGTGCATAGATTAGTGCCGCTAAACCACGAGCGAACGGCTCCTCAGATTCTAAGAAAGGCCTAATCCGTTCTTCGAGAGGATCTACTAAATGAGGAGCGCTCTGAGCTAGTTGGGCCAATCCCCATAGCGCACCATCGCTTAAGCTTTCATCTACTAACAACCCAGAAAGCATCCAATTAAAATGTCCACATGTCTTTGGACAATGAGCCAGAAGACTTCCTATGGCCTCGGATGCATTCCATGCAGTTCCGCCGGATTCCTCGTTGAGCATCCAAAAATAACGACGCACAAGCTCAACGGCATATTTTTCATCTTTCTGATCCATTTCATGGGCAAAAACTCCTAATGCCTCTACTGCCCGCCAGAAAATAAGCCCATCTTTAACATAGATTCGTGTCATAAATTGCCGATAGACATTCTTACTTTCTTTTTCTTGAGCCCATATGTTCAGTTGCTTCCAATCCCGTTTCTCTAAAACCCGTTCCACATCTTTTTTCGTAGGCATTCGACCACCTTCTCTCTTTTGCAAATTATCTTATTAATTTTCTCCGACCTCAAGGAAATTGTTATAATTTCTATTTCCGTTTAGTTCCTTATTAAGAATAATCTTACCACAAGTTAAGGTATATTAAAACGTGTGTACGTCATACTACTTACCTTCACGTTTTCCTCTTTATCCCTATAATCACACCTTTACAGCATACAGAACAGAAGGAAAAGCAGTGTGTCAATTTATCTCCAATCGACATACTGCTTTTGGTATTTTCTAATATACACCACAAATCTCCATCAAGGGTTTCTCGTCAATTTAGCCTTAGATGAATTAATACTATCAATCTTTCGGAGAGCCTCT